>JBLZXS010000168.1:0-8241 GCA_050285325.1 Acinetobacter sp. | reverse complement strand
AATAAAATAATCGTGGCGGGCACGTTTGTTGAGTGCAATAGTTCCGCCGTTATTTTTTTTAACTACAATACTTGCTTTCGCCATAATCTGATACTTCCAATCTTACTGCTATTGTACCGCAACTCGAACCAAGATGAAGTTTTTTAAATTTATGAGGATTATTCACTAAAAAAACAAGTTTTTGTTAAAATAAGCATCTACACAATAAACTAGAGTACAAATGGATGTCTAAAACTCGCGTTATTTATCCGGGCACCTTCGATCCAATTACCAATGGTCATATTGATTTAGTGTCACGTGCAGCGAAAATGTTCGATGAGGTGGTGGTTGCCATTGCCATTGGTCATCATAAGAATCCAGTCTTTAGTTTAGAAGAGCGAGTGGAATTGGCGCAGAAATCGTTAAGTCACTTGCCCAATGTAGAGTTTGTCGGCTTTGATGGTTTGCTGGTGAGTTTTTTCCGTGAACAAAAAGCAACAGCAGTACTACGTGGTTTACGTGCAGTATCTGACTTTGAATATGAATTTCAACTGGCCAATATGAATCGTCGACTAGATTCGAATTTTGAAGCGGTGTTTCTAACCCCTTCAGAGCAATATTCATTTATTTCATCTACGTTAGTACGTGAAATAGCACGTTTGAATGGTGATGTGACCCAGTTTGTACCGCAAGCTGTGGTTGAAGCCTTTAAACGGAAGCAGCAACAAGGTTGGTAGCGTGTCTTTATATATTACCGATGAATGCATCAATTGTGATGTGTGTGAGCCAGTGTGCCCGAACGAGGCCATTTTCATGGGTGAAATTATTTATGAAATTCACCCGGATTTGTGTACTGAATGTGTCGGGCATTTTGAAGAACCCCAGTGTCAGTTATTCTGTCCAGTCGATTGTATTCCGCTAGATCCACAGCATGTGGAGTCTCAAGATCAATTAATGGATAAATATAAAAAACTGATTGCTCAAAAAAGCACAAGCAATTAGTGCTGAAGTTTGATAAGATGCGCCCCGAAGTGAGCCAGACGATCGCTGCTGTGGAAATCTCCGTGATTGAAGCAGGGGAGGAAAGTCCGGGCTTCATAGGGCAGGGTGCCAGGTAACGCCTGGGCGGTGAAAGCCGACGGCAAGTGCAGCAGAGAGTAGACCGCCATCTTTGCAATTTCCTTTCGGGGAGACCAAGAGAGATGGTAAGGGTGAAAGGGTGCGGTAAGAGCGCACCGCGTGTCTGGTAACAGTTCACGGCATGGTAAACCCCACCAGAAGCAAGACCAAATAGGAATCCTGAGGCACGGCCCGTGCTGGATTCGGGTAGGTCGCTTGAGCGTACGAGTGATTGTACGCCTAGAGGAATGATCGTTCACGACAGAACCCGGCTTATCGGCTCACTTCACTAGATTTTTTTACAATTATTGCGTGATATTTCTTGACATTCCGCATGTTGAAATAGATAATACGCGCACAGTTTTGGCTATGTAGCTCAGTTGGTTAGAGCACCGCACTCATAATGCGGGGGTCACAGGTTCAAGTCCCGTCATAGCCACCATTTTCATAGACCACGTTTCTAAAAACGTGGTCTTTTTTTATGGGTAAAATTTGTCTTTAAAAAAGCTTATTCGCATTGAAGCGCACTGGCAGCTAATTTAACTTGCGGGAACTGCTGATCATAGTGCTGTAGAATTTCTTGTTTCCTATTCTGTCCAAAAACGATTGATTGCAATTGCTCGATTTTATTTTCAGTTACATGTAAATATGCACAGTGCAACGCAATCTGGTTTTGTGTGGCAATCGCCAATTTTTGATCTGCCGGGATCTGTTCAATTTGATACAGTTTTTGCTGAGCTTTACTCAGCTGTGCCAGACTACGTTTTTGTTGCATGGTGAGTAGTTGCTGATGGTTGATCCAGCGTGCCACATCCATGCGTACTCCGTTGTAGTCCACAAATAGAGGTGAAATGATCTGGCAGCCTGTACTGAGTAGGGCAACTACACTTACACATATTAATTTGAATTGGTTCATATTTTTTGGGTCTTTTAGACTCTTAATTTGAATGGATAATAGGGAAAATAACATGAATAAAAGCAGGTTTTGTTTAAATATTGAATGAAATCTTTTAAATCGATTAAAGACTGAACACTCGTAAAATAAAGGGCTTGACGCTACTCGTTGAAATTTAGATAATGCGCACACAGTTTATGGCTATGTAGCTCAGTTGGTTAGAGCACCGCACTCATAATGCGGGGGTCACAGGTTCAAGTCCCGTCATAGCCACCATTTTTATAGACCATGCTCTCAGCATGGTCTCTTTTTTTGTGGGTCAAAAAAGTATAGGCTGATGCCAAATAAAAATTACCAGAAAAAGATTACAATTTATCTTGAATATACTGCTCAATAAATTGATGTGTAGACTCGCTTGAATAGAAAGGTGAGATCAGTTGCTCTAGAATTCCCTCTAATAGGCCCTGTTGCTCTAAAGCTTGCAGAGTATGCGGCAAGAAACGCAGTGCCTCTTGATGCAAATCAGCTTCATCTAGTCCAACCGACTGCAATAATTCTTGTAGATTATATTCGGCAAAATAATCATAAAAAACGGCAACGACATCCAAAATGACCCGTTGTAAATATTCACCTTGTCTTAATTGTCGCCAGGTTTCATACACTAAAATGAAGAACTCTTCGAAGTCGATCGCTTGAAATTGCGAAAAAGTTTCTTGCAGGGTTCTTTGTTTCACATCTTCCCACAAATGTAGGCTGATATCAGCCAGTTCTTCATTGGGCAGTAAAATGATCTGACCCAGTTGTTTAACCAGTGCTTGAGCGAGCTGCTGTTCGAGTTTGAATTCAATATTCTGTTGCTGGTCCTGAATAAAACTCAGTATTTTTGAACCCAATCCGTGTTTATGTGTATTGAGCTTGCGCAGATGATCCAGCCAAGGAGTGTTGCTTTCCAGAATCTGATTGGCCAGTTGTAAGCTGACATGTCTGATTTGCGGGTTATGTAGCAGGTTTTCTTGCACGTAGTGACGCAACTGGTCTAGTTCAAGTATCTTATACAGCCATAATTCGAATGATTCATCAGACAGCAGCTGATTAACTTGAGTATGGCTGTTGATGGCAAGATGATGAATTCTTTGAGCAATAACACCAATAAATTCTAAAATTTCCGCGCCTAAATTTAATTCAAACGCATATTTTTGAACCACATCCTGTAATGATTCAAGTTGAATAAACTGTTTTAATAAAATTTGATCGGAATGGCTATAAAGATGATGAACAAATTTTTCAATGTATGGATTATTTTGTTCTGATAATAATTGTTTTTTAATAAAACGAGTTTGCTCAAGCATAAGCGCTTGAGCAAACTGTTGAGCAAAGTACTGCTTAGACACCTGGTGTCCATCCATTTACGAGCGGATAACGACGTTCGCGGCCAAATGAGCGTGAACTGATACGCGGACCAATTGCAGCTTGACGACGCTTGTATTCGTTACGGTCTACTAGACGAATAACTTTCTCAACCACTTCTTTGTCAAAGCCTTTGGCGATGATGTCATCTTGACTGCAATCTTCTTCAATATAAGCATAAAGAATTGCATCAAGAAGGTCATAAGCAGGTAACGAGTCTTGGTCTTTTTGATCAGGACGAAGTTCTGCTGAAGGTGGGCGGGTAATCACACGTTCAGGAATGACAGGGGTTTCTGAAATGCTGTTACGGTATTTAGCCAGTTCAAACACAATGGTTTTATACACGTCTTTCAGAACCGCATAACCGCCTACCATATCGCCGTACAGCGTGCAGTAACCGACTGAAAGCTCCGATTTGTTACCGGTTGCCAATACCAGATTGCCAAATTTGTTTGACAGACCCATCAGCAGCGTACCACGTGCGCGTGCTTGCAGGTTTTCTTCAGTCGCATCTGCCGGGCTATTGCCAAAGAATGGATACAGGGTTTGCATAAAACTGTTCACAATCGGATTGATTTCAGCAATACCGAAGGTTACACCCATATTTTTTGCTTGTGCCGCTGCATCTTCAACACTGATTTGCGCGGTATAGGTAAAAGGCATCATCACGGCTTGGACTTTATCTGCTCCAATCGCATCAACTGCGATTGCCAGGGTTAATGCCGAGTCAATCCCGCCAGACAAACCGAGAATCACACCTGGAAAACCAGAACGCTGAATATAATCACGTGTCGCTAGAACAAGGCCTTGATAAATCTCTGCGATGGTTTCCAGAGCTGGAGTGACTGTTCCAACTTTATAGGTTTTTTGATCAGCTTCGTATTCAGCATAATAAAGATCTTCTTTAAAGCTTGGTGCCTGTAAAGCAATGCCGCCATCTTTATTGATTACAAAACTGGTGCCGTCAAAGATCAGATCGTCCTGACCACCGACTTGGTTGGTATAAACCAGATTAATATTTAATTGTTTGGCAAGCTCGCTCATGGTGGTAATGCGATGTTGCGGTTTACCCACTTCATAAGGTGAAGCGTTAAGTACCAAAGCAGTTTCAACATTGAGTTGAGATAACTGATGTACAGTATTAAGCGACCAGATATCCTCACAAATCAAAACGCCAAATTTATGGCCGAGATATTCAAAAACAAGGTGTTGATGACCTTCGCTGAAGTAACGTTTTTCATCAAATACGCCATAGTTTGGCAAGTTCTGTTTATTATAAATACCCAGCACTTGACCATCTTTCATGACCGCTGCCGAATTATAGCGGTGACCGTCTTCAGTTTGATTGACAAAACCAAAGACCATCACAATATCTTTCACCTGACCAAGTTGCTCAAATGCATTTTGAGTGCGTTTAGTCAGACTAGGGCGGAGTAATAAATCTTCTGCAGGATAGCCTACAGTTGAAAGCTCGGGGAAGATAATTAAATCAGCTTGTTGTTTTTTCGCTTCATTTACCTGTTCAAGCATTTTTTGAGCATTTGCTTCGATATTGCCAGTATGTGGAGAGAATTGTGCAAGGGCAATTTTAAAACTTTTCATTCCAACTTAATCCTATACCTATAGGGATATATACACAGACTTGTGATTTATTGTGGCTATTGGTTCAGCACTGTATACGTGACGATAAACAAATAGATGTTTAATCAATAATTAGCAATTCGATACTATATACGAATTGCAGCATTGATTGAGTGAAAAACAAAAAAAAATCCGAATTTAGACAAAAAAACTACAGCACTAATGCGAGAATAATAAAACTAAAAATGCAGGGTAATTGCAGCTAAAACAGGATTGTTTATGAAACCTTTATTGCATAGATTAAATCAGTTCTTTGTGGTGCAAAGTCGTCCCTTAAGCGCGGGTGAAAAACAACTGGCACAGTCTGTTTTTGGTTATCATTTGCAGCTGGATTCGATCCGGATTGTGGCGCATCGCGGGGTGATTAAAAATTATGCCATTAGTCCTAATGGCAATATTTATTTTCATCCTGAAAACTGGAATGAAGATTTTTCAAAACTGTCCTTGGCTAAACAATCCTGGTTAATTCATGAGCTGACCCATGTCTGGCAAATTCAGCAAGGTTTGGCTGTGGTTCGTAAAGCAATATTTGATCGTAAATATCATTATGTTTTAGAGCAGGGAAAGTTGTTTTTGCAATATGGCATAGAGCAGCAGGCGCAAATGGTGCAAGACTATTTTATTAAAAAATCACGTGGGCAGGAGTGCCAAGCCTATGAGGAGTGTATTCCGTTCCTGACTCAAAAAGCATGATTCTGTCCTGAACTGCTAAATTGCACTGAATATTGTCTGACACTACGATCGAAAGTCATAATTTGCTAGCCCGTTGATGTGAATTGCTACTGGCATACAGTTTGGTATCGCTTATTTTTTTAAAGTTCTTGGTTTTATTTTTAAGTTGGATGTAAAACACGGCTTAAAAATACCAGTTAGCCAATATAGAAAAATAAGGTGCTGCCATGTTATTTGCCCAACCGATAAAAAAGATATTTGCAGAAATATTTGCAAGTGCTCCCTTTAGCCTGGATCAGCAATCTTCGATTATCCCTATCCGGCATATGAGATTTGATTTCGATCCGAAACAGATTGATCACAAGTTTTATCTAAATGCTGAACTTGCCAGTGCTTATTTTGCCTCATTGTCAATTTTTCTGACTTATGGTGAAGATTTGGTGATTGAGACTGCACGTTACCATCGTGATTTCATTCAGGATCCTTTGCTGAAACAGCGAGTGACCTCACTGATTGGTCAAGAGGCTTTGCATTCAAAATTGCATGAAGAATTAAATGACGCATTTCTGCAGGCCGATCTGCCGGTAAAGCTGTTTCGTACCTGGGCGGGTTGGGTATTTGATTATGGTTTTAAGCGCTTGCCTCAATCGATGAAATTATCCTTGATGGCCGCAATTGAGCATTTCACAGCTGTTTTAGCTGAATATATGATGAATCATGAAGCTATCTTTTTTGCCTCTCAAGATGAAAAGCAACGCGCTATCTGGATGTGGCATATGCTTGAAGAATCGGAGCATAAAGATATTGCTTTTGATATATTTCAGACCCTTTCAAATAACTATGTAGTGCGTATTGCTGGATTTTTCCCAGCGTTGATTACCATTTTAGTGCTGATTTCAGCAGCTTCCTTGTTGGTTCCTTTTTATCGCCATCCTGCAAATTTGATCAGTTTGAGTTACTGGAAAGATATGCGCCGTAGTGCTGGACTTATTTTTGGTCTAAAAGATGGTGTTTATGGCAGCAGTGTTTCACATATCTTTGGTTATTTGCGTCCAGATTTTCATCCCAATGATTACGATACTTCAGCATTTTTGGAATATTACAAACAACGTTTACTCAATCCTGTGGATGGAGTTTTGGCGCCCTATTTTATCAAAGAATTTACACCAGAACTTAAAGCATAAAATAATCAAAAAAGGATAAAAATATGAGATTTTTCAGCAAAAAACACAGACCCAGCTGTAATAGTTATGCAGTAGTGACTGGTGCGGGTAGCGGGATTGGTCGCAGCTTTGCCCTAGAACTGGCACGTCGGGATGGAACGGTGGTTTGCGCTGATATCAACCTGGATGCAGCAAATGAGACTGTAAGTATTATTCAAAGTTTAACTTCAGCGAAAGCGTATGCAGTGCAATGTGATGTTGGAAATAAAGATCAGGTGAAAGCTTTGGCGGATCAGGCTGAGCAGTTGATGAATCATTCGGTAACTTTGCTGATCAACAATGCCGGTGTGGGCTTGGGAGGGAAATTTGATGAAGTATCGCTAGATGACTGGCAATGGTGTATACAGATTAATTTGTGGGGTGTGATTTATGGCTGTCACTATTTTGTGCCTAAATTCAAACAACAAGGCTGTGGTGCGATTATTAATGTCGCATCTGTTGCAGGCTTTACCGCAGCACCCGAAATGACTGCCTATAATGTTACTAAATCCAGTGTTTTGGCATTATCAGAAACATTATCTGCTGAATTACATCGTGCGAAAATCAGGGTCAATGTGTTATGTCCAACCTTGGTGCCGACCAATATCATGAAAAATGCTCGCTTGCCGAGTCATTATTCAAGCTGGGCTGATCATCTGTTGATGAATCATGCTTTTATTGATAGTGATGAAATTGCTATTCAAACATTGAATAATTTGGATGCGGGGAAGCTGTATACTATTCCACAACCCGATGCAAAGTTATTCTGGTGGATGAAACGTGCGGCACCCGATTTATATGTGAAGCTGCTTGGAGTGGGTTATCCATTATTGAATAAGTTTTTACAATCATAATTTTGATGTTGGTTTTTATAGTAAATTTAGATTAAACCCTGCATAGAAAAACAAAAAATGACAAGGGATGGGTGAGGATATTTTTGAAAATTAATATCTGGAAATGATTTGATCTTAACTGTATACCAAGAAAGAGAGAGTGGTCTCAGGTCTTAGGTTTATTTGGGTAAATGCTTGTTTTGAAGGGTAGTGGGGAAACTACTTATTTGATTTAAATGATGTTTTGAAATAAGTGTTTCAGATATAAAAAACCGCCTAAAAAGGCGGTTTTTAAAATCATTAGATTCTTAAAGAATTAACGACCTTGGATGTCACGTTGAACTTCACCAGTGTAAAGCTGACGTGGACGACCGATTTTGTAAGGGCCGCTGTGCATTTCTAACCAGTGGCTGATCCAACCAACTGTACGTGCAAGAGCGAAGATTACAGTAAACATTTCAGTCGGGATACCAATCGCTTTAAGGATAATACC
>JBLZXS010000167.1:5736-18565 GCA_050285325.1 Acinetobacter sp. | reverse complement strand
GTAGACAACTTGCATAAAATTCAACAGCTCGCACAAACGGAAAAAAATATTAAAATCATTTGTGCCCATGACCCCATTGAACTAGGGCGTTATCTAGCATGATTAAAAGAACAGTGGTTGCCCTTTTACTGAGTAGCTCAAGTCTAGTGGGATGTATGACTACAGATTCACTTTCGGCTGACCAACGTCCTCAACACTGGGGCAAGGTACTGCAGCAGAACAACAATTTTTATCAAATAAGTAATGACATATTTCGCAGTGAACAGCCGAATGCTGAACTGATTCCACATTTAAAAGCACATGATATTGATGTGATCATTAATCTAAGGTCACGAAATAAGGATCTGGCTCTCCTGCCATCCGCAGATTTTAAATTGGTTCATATCCCCATTCACACCTGGGCAATGTCCCGTGAAGATTTATTGCACGTGATGCAACAGATTCAGCAGGCTAAAGTACTTCATCAGAAAATACTGATTCATTGTTATCACGGTTCAGACCGTACCGGTGCAAGTATTGCCATGTATCGAATTATTTTTGAGCACTGGAAAATTGAAGATGCACTGAATGAAATGAAACATGGTGGCTATGGATTTCATCCAGTTTGGCTTCATATTGAAAAAATATTTAGCCCCGAAAATATAAAATGGATTCAACAGCAACTGTCAAATCCATCTTAATTTTTTAACTTAAGCTCGATTTAGCGTTTATCCAGAGGCACCCATTCAATCACCCAAGCCGATTTCATATTCAAGCTTGCATCATTGTTGATTTTCTTACGGGCCGCATCTGCTGCATCACGATCTTTAGATGGTCCGACCATAATGCGAACACCTTTCGATGTTGGACTTTTGGTGACTTTGTAGCCTTTAGCACGCAACTTGGAGGCAACGGCATCTGCATTGGCTTCATTTGCTGCCAAAGCCACTTGTACCATCCATTGTTTGTCGCCATTTTCCAGCAGATCACGTGCTTTTTCAGCCTCAGCCTTTTTCTTGGCATCTGCCTCACGTTTTTCTTCTGCTTTTTTCTTTTCTGCTTGGGCCTTCTTGTCAGCCTCGGCTTTCTTCTCTGCTTCTTGCTTTTCAGCTGCCTTACGTTTTACTTCAGCCTCATGTTTGGCTTTTTCATCAGCCGCTTTTTTCTCTGCTGCTTTCTTTTCAGCCGCTTTAATATCCGCTATTTTTTTATCAGCTTCGGCTTTACGTTTATCTTCAACTGCTTTTTTATCAGCATCAGTTCGCTGTTGTTGAGCTTTCTGCTGATCTAACTTTTTTTGCGCAAGCAGCTTTTCTTCAGCTAAACGCTTTTGTTTAACTTTTTCATCTTCCACCAGTTCAGGAGGAATATTATCCGAGCTTTGCTGCGCACCGGTACGATGAGCATTTAATGCCGCATATTCTTCGGCAGCTTTACGTGCAGCCTCGGCTTCAGCCTGTTGTTGCATCACTAAAAATTCAGCAGCACGAGCTTCTTGCTCTGCAACCGCTTTTTCACGGCCGCGACGTTGCTCTTCCAGTAAACGTTTTTCTGTTTCAACATCCACCGTCAAAGGTTGCAAATGAACCATTTCACCTTCTGGAGCGGACTTTCGTTGCGTGACTTGAGTGGCAAGCTCTGGGGTTTTAAGTTCGTTTTGATATATTTCTTCTTTACCTTTTAGCAGCAATGCGGCCAATAAAACACCACCACCTAATAAAACAACGCCACCCATCCAGCGTTGTTTGTTATTCATTGACATTCTTCCAAATACTCCCATACCGCTTCTAAGGTATGAAATGAACCACATACCAAGATCAGCTGATTATTCTTTGTTTCATTTAGCGCTGATTTAAAAGCCAATTGAACACTGTCGAAGTGTTGTACTGTTTCACCCTGTAACGCTGCATCGAGCTGTTCAAGCGGAGCTGCTCGCGGAACCGTTAAAGGTGCAATTTTCCATTTTAAAACAGTATCTTTCAACAAGTCTGCGACAGAATTGATATCTTTATCCGCCAACATGGAAAAAACACTGACCACTTCTGTGTACTGTTTATTGTATTCTAAAAATTTTCGCAACTGATTTAACAAAAAATCTACGCCATGGGGATTATGTCCAGCATCAAAGATCACCGTTTTGCCCTGAATTTGGCGAATTTCAAAGCGCCCTGGCAATTTTGCATTTTGAATGCCTTGTGCAATGGCATCTTGAGTCACTTTTAGGCCACTGACCAAAATCGCTGCGACTGCTGTGGAAATGTTTTCCAGTGCCAAAGCACCTGTCGGTAATTTTAAAGTCGTACCTGAAGATGCAAACATCCAGGCTTGACCATCATCCGTATATTGGTAGAAATAGTCACGATTGACTGCAAATAATTTTGCCTGACATTCATTGACTTTGATTTGAATCGCTTGAGGAAGTTGTTGCATACCCCCAAAAATAACAGGAATATTCGGGCGAATAATTCCTGCTTTTTCAAAGGCAATTTTTTCAATGGTATCGCCCAGCCAGTCGGTATGATCAAGACCAATATTGGTAATCACCGCGACATCCGGCTCAATCACATTCACCACATCGAGGCGACCGCCGAGTCCGACTTCAAGCACCCAGACATCGCATTGTTTGGCTTTGAAAATAACAAAAGCGGCAAGTGTGGTGGCTTCAAAAAAAGAAAGGCTTAAATCACACGCTCGACGGGCTTGATCCACTGCAACAAACGCATCCACCAAGGTCTGGTCATCCACTTCAATCCCGGACAATTTCACCCGCTCGTTAAAACGGTAAATATGCGGCGATTGATACAAACCAACTTTATAGCCGTGCGCATTTAAAATAGCAGCTAACGTGGTGGTGGTTGAACCCTTCCCATTGGTTCCCGCTACGGTCAGAACTTTTGCCTGTGTACGGATCACACCCAGCTTTTCAGCCACTGGAATGACGCGTTCCAGACCTAAATCAATCCCCGTAACGTGAACATGGCTCCAATAATCGAGCCATGTGTTTAAAGAGTCTGTTGCAAGTGGTGCTGTGTTCAAGGCAAGTTCATCAGTTTCGCGACAATACGATAGACTGTATCACGTAATGCGTGACGATGAACAATTTGATCGACTACACCATGATCAAGCAAATATTCTGCACGTTGGAACGGTTCTTCCAGTTTTTCACGTACGGTTTGCTCAATTACACGTTTACCCGCAAAACCAATCATGGCTTTAGGTTCAGCAATATGCACATCACCTAACATGGCAAGTGAAGCGGTTACGCCACCGTAAACTGGATGGGTTAATACCACCAAATACGGTAAACCTGCATCTTTCATGCGTTGAATCGCGGCTGAAGTACGTGCCATTTGCATTAGCGACAACATGCCTTCCTGCATACGTGCACCACCAGACGCAGCGAAACAGATTAAAGGTTGTTTGTCTTTAATGGCACGCTCGGCAGCTTGCACGAAACGGTCACCGACCACAGTACCCATTGAACCGCCCATAAAGTCGAATTCAAATGCACATGCGATTAAAGGAATATCTTTGAGCAAACCCTGCATCACAACCAATGCTTCTGTTTCACCGGTTTTCTTTTGCGCTTCAGACATACGGTCCGGATAGGCTTTGCTATCTACAAATTTCAGCGGATCTTTGGCCACAAATTCCTGACCCAGTTCATTTTGAACCTGATCGAAGAACCAGTTTAAGCGATCACGTGCTTTCATACGCAAATGTTCGTCGCATTGCGGACAAACATAAGCGTTAAATGACATCGCGGTACGAGTAACCAGTGCGTGACATTCAGAACACTCAATGGTTGGCTCTGTAAAGGTTGCTTTGAGTACTGTTTGCTCATCTGGGGTGTGAATACCCGGAACATGACGTTCCGTCCACGGCGTCGCTGGGCTTAGAATTTTGCCTATTTTCACTTCTTGATTCATACTAACTCATCGAGCGCTGCTCGAAGCTCCTTGACTTTATTAACCGTTTCAAAAACAGCTTGTTCTGGCGCTAAGTTCGCAAATTGTTTGACAAAAGCACTGCCCACAATGACCGCATCAGCCGCTACACCCATGGCTTTCGCAGAGGCAGCATCGCTAATACCAAAACCCACACCTACAGGAACGTCAGTCACAGCTTTAATTTTCTGGATACGGGCTGCCGCTTCAGATACATCTAAAGTTGCCGCACCGGTTACCCCTTTCAAGGACACATAGTAGATAAAGCCACTGGCTTGGTTCGCCACATGCTGAATACGTTCATCCGTAGATGTTGGCGCAAGCAGGAAAATTTGATCCATGTCGAATTTCTTCAACACTACATCTAAGTCTTTTGCTTCTTCAGGCGGTAAATCCACCAGAAGTACACCATCTACACCGCATTCATTGGCATAAGACACAAACTTTTCATAACCAATCACTTCGACCGGGTTTAAATACCCCATCAAAACTACTGGTGTTTCCGTGTCTTTCTGACGGAACTCTTTCACCATATTCAAAGCGTCCAAGGTATTGGTTCCACCTGCCAATGCACGTTCTGCTGCAAGGGCAATCACTGGACCATCTGCCATAGGATCTGAAAATGGAAGACCAAGTTCAATCACATCTACCCCTGCCTCAACCATTTGATGTAACAATGGAACGGTTACTTGTGGATGAGGGTCACCAGCCATTACATAAGAAACGAGCGCTTTACGCTGCTGAGATTTAAGCTGTCCAAAACGAGTGGCTAAACGTGACATAAGGCTATGCTTTCCTTGAATTATTTAAAAACTGAGGAGTTGGCTTTGTAGAAATACAAGACAACGCATTGTAACGCTATTTTTTACTCATTGAATAGAGTCCAAACATTTCACGCTACATTAGACTGACAATCTCATTTTTTCAGAACAATCCGAGAACACCATTTACTGATATTTACGATTTTTTCTCAATGATCAAAGATGCCTAATTTTGCTATTTAAAAAAATAACCAGCATTAAGATAAACTTATTTTTATTGGTAAAAAATTGATAAAAATAACTAGCTTAGCTTTTACATTTAAAGTTTTATGAAATAGCAAAACCTGCACTATACTACGCACGATTTTCATTTTTTCTATTTTATATGACTCCCGAATCCCAAGGTGAAGTGCACGCTCGCGCGCTGGCATTGCTACCTCTTATTGTGTTTTTAGCCATTTTTTTAGGCAGTGGTATCTATCATTCCATCATTGGTACCGAGTTTGCTTTTTATCAGGTTAAAGCGCCTGTGGCAGCTCTGCCCGCTATTATTCTTGCCGTGCTGATTTACCGTGGAAAATTGAATACTGCCATTGATGCGTTTTTAAAGGGTGCCAGTCATCCCAATTTAATTCTGATGTTTATGGTGTTTATGCTGGCTGGGGCATTTGCCAGTACCACAAGTAGCATCGGCAGTGTCGATGCAACAGTGCAATTGGGACTGTCGATTATCCCGCCATCCTTTGTGCTGCCCATGCTGTTTATCATCTCGGCATTCATTGCCACTGCGATGGGAACCTCGATGGGAACCATTGCTGCCTGTGCGCCAATTGCCTTTGGTTTCTCTCAAGTCACCAATATTGAAGCCGTATATGCCATTGGCGCAGTGGTGGGCGGTGCCATGTTTGGTGATAACCTGTCGATGATTTCGGATACCACCATTGCAGCCACCAGCAGTCAGAAGGTTCAGCTACGCGATAAGTTCAAAGTCAACGTCTGGATTGCAGTTCCTGCCGCCGTGCTCACTATTCTGATTTACGCATTTGTTAGCCATGATTCACAAACCATTGAATACAAAGATTATGACTTGTGGCTAATTTTGCCGTATGTGGCAGTGTTCTTTCTGGCTTTCTCACGCTTGCATGTGCTGGCCGTTTTAACCCTTGGAGTGGTTCTTTCAGGTCTGATTGGAATGATGGTCAACCCGGATTTTGGCATCTTAAAGTTAAATAATTCCATCTATGGTGGTTTTGTAGGCATGTTCGAGGTTGCGCTGCTTTCGATGTTCTTGGGTGGTCTATCAGCGATTATGCAAAAAGAAGGCGGACTACAATGGCTTATCCAACGTATTTACAGCATTACCCGTTTATTTAAAGTTGGACGACAACGTGCGGGTGAGTTGGGTGTGAGTTTTTTGGTGGTATTCGCCAATCTGTTCGTTGCCAATAATACCGTTGCGATTATTTTATCGGGGGATATGGCACGTGAAGTGGCCAAAGAATATGGCGTAGATCCTAAACGTGCTGCAGCATTGCTGGATATTTTTTCCTGCGTGATTCAGGGCGTGATTCCCTATGGTGCTCAATTACTTCTCGCTTGCTCTATTGCGAAGATGTCCCCGGTAGAGCTGATCGGGAATATTTACTATTGCTGGGTATTGGCAATCGTGGCAATCCTGGCAATTGCATTTCGTTTCCCGAAATTCAAACCCGCTTAAATTGATCTATATTTTAAAGCGACCCCAATAGGTCGCTTTTTTTATGTTTTATAACTCACGCTGTTCTTTTAACTGTCTTTTTCTCTGTAATAAGGTCTGACCGGTATAAGCCTTATAAGCACGTGCCAAAGCAGATTGATCTGAATAGCCCAGCTGGATCGAGATTTCATTCAGACTGAGCTGTTGCAGCAATAACTGCTCACAACGTTTCATGCGCTCAACTTCGATAATTTCTTTAAAAGATGAGTTTAAGTCATTCAGTTGTCGCTGCAAGGTTCGTGATGACACAAATAAAGCTGTAGCGATTTGCTCAATTTTGGGCACCGTATGGTGTAAGCGCAAATGCTCAGCCACCATCAGCTGAATGTGCTGATCTAAACTTTCATAACTCGGTCTTGAAGCAATGGCTTCTTCTGCCTGCTTGGTAAGTAAATGAATTAATGATGGGTCAGACTGTTGTGATTGCAGCTTTAGACTTTCCAAACTCAGAATCAGCTGATATTCAGGTTGTTTAAACAGCGCCTCACAAGCATAAAATTTCTGATATTGATACACACTGGTTTGCGCTGGATGGGCAAAATGTATTGCCCTTAAGATGGGCTGACTAAAATCAAAAATTTGTCGCGCCAATTGCATAATACAGGCAAAGGTCATTTCATGAACCCAGGCAAATTTTTCATCAATATTGGGCCATGACAAATGAATTTCATCGCCCTGCTGATACACATGCAATGGCGTTGCCGCAGACCCGTCAATCACCAAACGGCTAAAACGCATTACGTAATTAATCACTTCTGCCACACTCTTGCTTCGTGCAGCCATATAGCCCAACACGCCAAAATGTTCAGGACGGATATATTTCGCCAATTCAAAAATAATATGGGGACAATCCAGCTGTTGCTGAGTTATTCGAATCACTTCTATAAACAACAGGTAGGAAGATTGTGTGTCCATGGGCAAGCTCAATACATGCCGAAGCTGTTGCTGCTGACTTGCAGAAAAATCCAGACTCAGCCCATCCAGACCACGCTCTGACAAATACATTTGCCAGAGTTGAAAATAGCCATTGGGTATCTGGATTTCTTGCATGACTTTACTCAGAATTTTACGGTTATTTTGACATTCGATATTTTCATTCTGTCGTAAAATGTATAAAAACTGGCAAGAACTGTCAAAACAAAATTGCAAAAGCCCGACATACTGCAATGATCCAAGGTGATTGAAGTAGAACAATATGAATGCCATTGCCCAACATCATGCAACACCTGTGGTGCGTAGCCATCTTGATTTTAAACTGAATGAAGTGCCTCGTTTCTGGTTTGGAGGTGATCCCTTTATCACCCGGGTATTTGATGCTCTCAGTCTGACTTTCCCAGATGGTGAACGCTATTTTATTCAGTCTGTGCGGCTGTTTCGCGATCAAATTACCGATCCGGATTTAAAGCTTCGGGTTGCAGACTTTATTCGTCAAGAAGCGCAACACGGCATCGCCCATGACAAAATGAATCAGGTCATGAAAGGACAAGGCATGCCGGTGGATCAATTTATTCAGCGTTTAAATAAAATTTTCAAATTCGAACTGGAAACACGCTCACCGCAATACAATATTGCCATGACAGCCGCGGCAGAGCATTTAACAGCGCTGATGGCAGAAACTTTTTACAGTCATAAAGAAACCTTGCGTGATGCACATCCCTATGTTCGTGCCCTGTTGGCCTGGCATGCGATTGAGGAAATGGAACATCGTGATGTGGCATTTGACGTGATGAAACAGGTGGGCAATGTGCCTGAAGCGATACGTAAATTCACGCTCGCATGGACAACCGCATTAATGTTTGGATTTACCCTTTACCGCGCCAACGTGATGTTAAAGTATGATGGCTTTACCCCACTGCAACGTCTGCAAATGAACATTCGCGGTCTACCGTGGTTCTTTGGACGTAAAGGCACATTAACCAAAATGAGCAAGCAGTATCGTGACTGGTTTAAGAAAGACTTTCATCCTAGCCAGCACCCAATCATCTCGCAGTATGATATCTGGATTAAAACTTTAGAAGAAACAGGTGATCCGATACAAGCGGGTGAAGCGTTTTGGCAGGCAGCTAAAGACTAGACATCATAGTGATTGTATTCAGACTGACCAAGTCCAGATCAACCTGAACTTGGTTTTATTATTTCTGCTGGGTGTGTTACCACTTGGCATAATGCTGTTCTAACAAGCCATATTCGTTTAACAAAACAATTTCCTGATTACCTTGCTGAATGGTGCCACTAATTTTGGCTTGCCATTGGCTGAACTGACTGCCGACCAGTCTTAAATTCAGGTTTTCATAACGTCGCCAACCCGTTTTTACATCCAAATTCAGTTTTTCATCCAGTGAACGAATGGTCCAATGATCTTCTCCCTGATGCTGAAATAAAATATCGCTTAACGGATATAAAACCCCATTCACCCACAAACAGTTTTCGTTACCAAAACTCTCATTCACGCCGGATGCCAAATTCAACCCGATACGATTATTATGGGAATCCCAAAAATTACACGACAGCCAGAACCAGGCTGTTTCTGGGCGCAAGAAACCACAGGTATCATCGAGTGAAGCAAAAGTTTTTTCATGAAACTGTATGGTTTGACCCTGCTTATTGATAAAGAAACCTTCACAACCCAAAGTCGTGAGCTTTTGAGTATAGGTCCAGCCATTAATCCCGGTTGGGCTACACATACTCAGTGGATCTGTCCCCGCGCAAAAGATTCGTGCACTCAGCTTGATTTCCCCATGTTTAGTTACATGGATATAACGCACGCCATTAGCATGCTGAATATCAATTTGAAAGGGTGATTTAGCGAAAAAACTTTGGTTATAAAGCGGTTGTTCATCCACAGTGGTATGACGTGACAAAAAATTAATCGCATTCCACTCTAAAACTTCCGCACGCTGATGATCATAGATATAGAAAAAACCATGCCCTGCCCATGCAATATCAGCGATGGCCAGACCAATCGTATAATGTTCGTGCTGAATACAGCAAAATTTAAATTTTTTATATTTTAATCGTTTGCGCCAACCTGTTAACACATCCCCATAGGGTGTCTTATATTGGTATTTATTTAAATCGATGGTCTTTGGGAGAGTACTAAAACGTCCATAATGCGGTTGTCCATTTGATTGAATCAAATCCATTTATCAAATTCCATCTAGCCAAGAGATCACAAATCCTTAATCTTATTATGCCCATATAAATCCAACTTAAAAGTATCAAAAAGCATCTTTTCATCGAAAATATACAAAAAAGTATATTATTCCCAGATATTTGATATTTAATAAATATAATTTATTAATAAGATAGAGATGAATTAGCGCTCCGACAACATTAAATAGGTGTTTTCCCAACGGTTAGCGCTGAATCCACCGTCAATCAGTTGCACATAACGACCATGTACCTGATCAATCGCAATACAATCGTCCACATCTAATACTCGATCGGTATGCTGTTTTTGCCAATGTGATGCAAAGTAAGCTTTACCACGTTGTTTTGCCAGTATGGCATTTTGCGCCACCACTAGAATATAGCGATGCAACTCGCCAAATTCATTAGCATCATAACCACCCAGATTAATTAAAAACAGCTTTTGTTCAGATGAATTCGGCTGAGCATTGCTAAAGTGAATTTGATATTGCCTACCTTCAAATTCCACACCATTGATTTGTGCCCAAGCATCGATATGTAAACCTTTTTGTTCCCCAAACCATGCAGTTTTAAGTTGAGGATAGGTCTCTTCTAATGAATCCCCCAGGGCGAGTACTACATCATGGACTTCGGTATTGGCATGAGCATGACGACCGCCAAGCATGACGATAAATAGGCTAGGCATTCTATTTCCTTTTTTTTGACACATTTTTTACAGCAATCATGCGATTCACCGAAACGTTATTCGCAATTGTTCGAGGCAGACCACATTTCGATAGAAATGTTTTTGCAACTATATTAATCACATGAAAGTATAAGACGAGTTTTGCGAATGACAATGCCTTTGGTTACTTTGGGCTTATCCAAAGTAACATTACGAGCTCTTTACATTTGAGTTATAAACGATAAGACTCCGTCAAAATGTAGATATCTTCATAACCACAAAGTTGAATTTGCCTAGAGTTTTCATTGGTAGGAAATATCTTACTTTTGTTTCGGCAAAAGTAACAAAACCATTTTATTGAGCAGACATTACATCCCTGCAATGCTGCTCAACGGGCGACATCCCTGTCGCCTTCCCGAACTGCAAATTAAAGCAAGTGTTCTAAATTTAATACTGACTTAAGTAATAAAAAGATCGTGCTGAATTGCTTCGGCACGATCTTTTTCAATATCCACCCTCTCCAAACCTCTCCCAGAGGGAGAGGCTTAAGAGCGAAATTACATCTCAACCATTTCCACGCCATCAATACGTGCAACAGTCATCAAGTCTTTATCACCACGACCAGAAACAGTCGCAATAATAATTTGGTCTTTAGACATGGTTGGGGCAAGTTTGGTCACATACGCCATGGCATGTGCACTTTCAAGCGCAGGAATAATCCCTTCAATCTGGGTTAAATCACGGAAACCTTGCAACGCTTCCTGATCATTGATCGGCACATAATTCACACGGTGCATATCTTTTAAGAAACTGTGTTCAGGACCTACGCCTGGATAATCCAGCCCCGCAGAAATTGAATGAGTTTCAATAATCTGACCCTGTTCATCCGACATCAAGTAAGTACGGTTACCATGCAGTACACCCACATGCCCTGCATTGAGTGGTGCAGAGTGCTTGCCGGTTTCAATACCGTACCCTGCAGCTTCAACACCGTACATTTTCACGTCTTGATCATTCAGGAATGGATAGAACAAGCCCATCGCATTTGAACCACCGCCGACACATGCTACAAGTGCATCTGGAAGACGACCTGCCTGTTCCTGAATTTGTTTACGCGCTTCACGACCAATAATCGACTGGAAATCACGAACCAGTTGCGGATATGGATGTGGGCCTGCCACTGTACCAATTACATAATAGGTTGAATCAACATTGGTTACCCAGTCACGCATCGCTTCGTTCATGGCATCTTTCAATGTTTTTGAACCGCTTTCTACAGGTACAACGGTAGCACCGAGCAAACGCATACGGTATACATTCATGGCTTGACGTTTAACGTCATCTGCACCCATGAATACCACGCATTCAAGGCCTAAACGTGCTGCGATGGTTGCCGTTGCCACACCGTGCTGACCTGCACCTGTTTCCGCGATAATCCGTTTTTTACCAGAAAGTTTAGCCAGAAGCGCCTGACCAATGGTGTTGTTGACTTTGTGCGAACCGGTGTGATTGAGGTCTTCACGTTTTAAGTAAATTTGCGCACCACCCAACTCTTTTGACCAGCGTTCAGCATGATAAAGTGGACTCGGACGACCTACATAGTAGGCTAAATCACGGTCGAATTCTGCCAGAAACTGTTTATCATCTTTCATGCGGAAATAGAGCTTTTCCAAGTCTTCTAAAGCCGCCATCAGTGTTTCTGAGACAAAACGTCCGCCATGAATACCGAAATGCCCGCGTTCGTCGGGGAATTGGGTATAGTCAACTTGACTGTTATGACCTTTATTTTGCTGATCCACGTTGGACTCCTTGCATAAACTGTTCAATGAGTTGTTGGTCTTTTATACCTTTTGCGGACTCTACGCCTCCGCTGACATCGACTGCATAAGCATTGGTCGTCTTTATAGCGTCTTCAATATTGTCAGGCTTTAAGCCGCCCGCCAAAATTAAAGGAATATCGAGTTTGGGAAATTTTGACCAGTCAAAGCTGTGCCCTGTTCCACCTTTCAGTTCAGGATGCCAAGCGTCCAATAATACTGCGCTTGCGCCTACATTTTGGTAGTTTTTTATAGTATTAATGACATCTAGCTCAGGTTTCACCTGTATTGCTTTATACCAGCGGCGACCGACCTGATTCGAAATGTGCTGACATTGTTCAGGTGTTTCATCACCATGGAACTGCAAAATATCGACTGGTGCGTGTTTTAAAATTTGCGCAATTTCATCAAGCGATGCATTCACAAACAAACCCACAGTCTGCACATAGGCAGGTACATGCTGAATCAGTTCTTTCGCTTGCTCTTGGGTAACACTGCGTGGACTCGGTGAGAAAAATACAAAACCAATTGCATCTGCTCCGGCATTCACAACTGAATGTATATCTTCTATTCGTGTGATTCCGCAAATTTTGGCACGGGTTCGCATACACTTCGCTCTAATTTTTGGCTTAATCTTTGCCCGATTTATAGTCAGTCTATAAATATGGGGGCGAATCATTGTAATGCAATTTTAAAAGCTTGAGTAAAGTTCATCCTGAATAATATTGACATAGATTGTCTAATGCATACACAAA
>JBLZXS010000167.1:0-5726 GCA_050285325.1 Acinetobacter sp. | reverse complement strand
TAAGTCATAGCAATATGCTTTAGGGAAGTTGGTGCAACTCCAACACTGCCCCCGCAACGGTAAAAATGAAAAGTAACTTTTATAAATCAATTGATTTACACCACTGCAGACTGATGTGGGAAGGTGAAGTTACAGTACATTCTATATGTCGCATTTGAGTCCGGAAACCTGCTTGTTGCCCCTCAACTCAATCATTCACGGGGGGTGAATGTATGGAGCTTAAATCATGACGATCAAATTTCAGCCTACAGCCTTAGTGGGCGCAATCGCTATTGCGATGGGTTTCTCTACTTCCGTATCTGCACAAGACAATACAACGACTGTGAATGCTTCTTTAGACACTTTAGTGGTTACCGCAACCCGCTCTGAAGAAAAGATTACAGATGTCCCTTCAAGAATTTCACTTATAGAGCCACATATTGTCGAGCAGTCACCGATTGCCTCTTTTCCTGACCTGCTAAAACATGATGCTGCAATTAACATGGTGCAGAATGGCGGTATGGGTCAACTTGCAGACATGTATTTACGTGGTACGGAATCTGATCATACACTCATCCTCCGTGACGGTATTCGACTCAACACTCCATCCTCAGGGACTGCCAATTTAGCATTTATCGATACTACAGATATTAAACAGATTGAGGTGCTTAAAGGTCCTGCATCTGTACTCTACGGTACGGATGCCATTGGTGGTGTAGTTCAACTGGTTTCCAAAACCCCGGAAAAAACTAGCGCATTTATCACTGGTGAAATCGGTGAACATCAAACCTATAAATCTGTCTTGGGTGCTGATTTATATGACGATGGTTTCTATGCCCAAATTCGTGGACAACGTCTCGAATCTGACGCAACCAAAGTCACCAATCAGCAAACCGATCGCTCAGAAACAGCTTCATTTGATCAAAAAGGTTATAGCGCCAAACTGGGCGTAGAAAAACAAAAATTTGCAGCATCTATAGATTACAGCCGCAATGAAGGTACAAATTTATATGATGCCTATGCCTTTAATGGCAGCTTGCTCAAACAGGATTTTGAAAACGAAATCGTTAATTTAAGAGGCCGCGCTAAGGTTACGGAAAACATTGAGCTAAATGGACGTTTATCTCAATTTAAAGATCAGGTCGAGCAAAAAGATTCGACTGATTTTGTGCATAGCAAAACCCAAGAAGCTGAACTTTACGGCAAATGGAACTTCTTGCCTCAGCACAGCATTCTTGCAGGTGTAACTCAGCGTAATCTTGATGCAGACATTTTGTCCTACGGTGCACCTTATGAGGAAGATGTCGATTCCACCGGCTACTATGTACAGCATCAGTTTAAAGGTGAAAAGCTGAATACCCAGGCCGGTATCCGCGTAGAAGACAATGAAAAATACGGCACGCATACTGTAGGGCAAGTCGCAGCGCGTTATCAGATTCTGCCTGCTACCAGTATTTACACCAATATTGGAACAGCCTTTAAATCGCCTACCTTGAATGAGCTTTACAATGCCTGGAACGGCAATCCTGAACTTGCGCCAGAAGAAAGTATTTCTTATGAAGCAGGGATCGACCAGATTTTACCTTTAGGCTTTAAAACTGGCCTATCTGCCTATTACACTGAAGTTGAAGACCTGATTGGATCAGAAAACTTCGGTCAGTTGGACAATATTGATAAAGCCACTTATAAAGGCGGAGAGCTATATTTGGCTTGGCAACAAAATGATTTATTTGCCAAAGCAGGTTATAGCTATGTGAAAGCTGAAAATGATGAAACACATCAGGATTTAGGCCGCCGTCCTCGTCAGGGTTTTACTCTAACCACAGGTATTCAAAATGAAATCTATGGAATTAGCGCCTCTTTAATTGCCAAGTCGAAATCGAAAGACTGGGACAAAAACTACCAAAATCCGGGTTATGCCACTGTTGACGTCAATGCCTACTGGAATGTCAATCCACATGTTAAATTGTTTAGCAATATTCAAAATATTGGCGATGTAGAATACAAAGCCTCTTATCAAGATCAAGGCTATTACTATGTCAACGGTGGCCGTTTAGCTTCTGCTGGTGTGACATTGAAATACTAAGTCGCAAACTTAATCCCGATTAAATCTTTGAGGATAATGTCATGTCTATGGCATTATCCTTTTTAAATTAATCTATAGAATTTTAAGGAATTATCAATGGGCCACCGTTTAAGTAAAATTTATACCCGTACCGGCGATTCAGGCACAACCGGACTAGGTGACGGTTCACGTGTAGCCAAAGATGACTTGCGTATTGCCGCTTTAGGTGATGTCGATGAACTCAATTCTTGTATCGGTATTTTACGTTCACAAATTGCAGTCAGTAGCATTGAAGATAAAGCCCATTGGGATAAATCGCTTAGCCTGATTCAACACTGGCTGTTTGACTTGGGTGGTGAAGTTTGTATTCCCAACTACAACATGGTTTTACCGGTTTCAGTTGAATTTCTGGAAAATGAAATTGACCGGATGAATGAAGCTTTACCCATGCTGAAAGACTTTATTTTACCGGCCGGAACTTTAGCTTGCAGTTATGCACATCAAGCACGTTCGGTATGCCGCCGTGCTGAACGCAGCTTAATGTCGGTGCATACCCGAGATCAAAATATTCAGGCAACCTCATTGCAACTTTTAAACCGTCTTTCTGACTGGTTATTTGTTGCATCGCGTACCTTGCAGCGTGCAGAAGGCGGATCTGAAGTACTGTGGCAAAAAAATATTAATGAGACGATCTAAACTCAATGCAAATGATTTACTGATTTTTGATTAAGGTCATGGTCTTTGCTTCATGATCAGTACCATTCACAACCTGACTGAAATTTGATACATAAAGTTTCTGCGAAACAGTGAATAAATTACTACTGTTAAACAGGTTTTGTGAATGGTAAAGTTTTTGCTCACTTTTTTTAAAAAGTGAAACAATGAGCTCCTCACATTGGAGGAAGAAACGGTAAGACACCGTTATGAAAATATAAAATTTCCATAAAAGGATCAAAGATGCGAATCATCGGACATCGTGGTGCACGAGGAGAAGCTCCTGAAAACACTTTGGGTGGCTTTCAATACATTCATGACCTCGGCATTCGAGCAGTTGAGTTTGATGTCCGTCAGCTTAAAGATAATGAACTCATCATCATGCACGATGACAACTTTTTAAGAACCACTGGCACAGATCAACAACTCTATGAATTAAACAGTCACCAGCTTGAAGCTTATAATCAGGCGTATATCTGGATGGACTGGGAAAAACAGCTTACCCCGACACTCCGCCAGACCCTGAGCATTATTCATGACTTTGAGCATATTGAAGTTGAAGTCAAAGCTGTTGCAACCATGGCTGAAGCTGAAAAACTGGTTTTAGCATTACAAAAACAATTACACGGCTTTGAACAAACTGCAGTGATCACCAGTTTCGATTTAAAAATCCATCAGGCCTTAAAACAGCAATACTCGATATTTAAACGCGGCTTACTGATTGAAGATGACATCAAACATAAAGCGATTGAACAAGCTTTAGAACTCGGTTGTTGCCAGATTGGCTGGATGAATCAACTGGCAACTGATGAGATGATTCAAGCCACCCAACAAGCCCATTTACACATCAGTGTCTGGACGGTGAATGATATTGAACGCGCCAAACATCTGCAAAGTTTAGGAGTAGACGGATTGATTACCGATTTTCCGAAAATGATGCTGGAGCAACTTTAAAAGAAAGTTTTCGCCCCCATTTCTGTGACTGAATCAGCTATTTATTCACTCAAAAATGATTCACATCGCTGCTGTTGAAGGAAGCTGCTTCGACCTTCGATAAAATCAATCAACCCTGTCTCGTATTCTGTTACTGTTTAGTACAATACACCTGTAGAATAATGCTAGTGAAGCTTGGTTCGCTCATGCTAATATTGAGAAAGTCTTAATCCCTATAAATTGTATTGAATTAAGAAATTCGTTTTTTATACCTTACCTTTACCAGGTTCTAGGAGTGCTGTTGGAGATGAATGCTCCCTTACCCAAAGCCCCAATTAACTGGATTGCAGTATTCGCGTTGGTACTCTTGCCAATCGTGGCTGTAATCGCTATCCCTTTATATGCTTATCATCATGATTTTAGCTTAGGCGCATGGATCAGCTTATTTGTACTACTCGGTGTGAGTAGTTTAGGGATTACTGCGGGTTATCATCGCTTATGGGCACATCGTGCTTATGAAGCAACCTTGCCATTAAAAATTATTTTAATGCTTATGGGTACTTTTGCCGTTCAAAATAGTATTTTGTTCTGGGCTTCAGGTCACCGTACCCATCACCGTCATGTAGATGATGTCGAACAAGACCCGTACTCTATTAATAATGGCTTTTGGTATGCACATATTGGATGGATGCTTCGTAACTATCCGGCAGCAGAAGCGAATTATAAAAATGCACCAGATTTGTTAAATGACAAAGTGGTGATGTTCCAAGACAAATATTACATTCCACTGGTCATTGCCGTACATGCTGTGATTTTGACCACAGTGGGTTGGGCAGTTGGCGATATGTGGGGCGTATTGTTATTGGGTGGTTTACTCCGTCTGATCTTGAGCCATCATGTGACCTTCTTCATTAACTCACTTTGCCACATGTGGGGCAAACGTCCATATACTGACGAAAACACTGCACGTGACAATTTTGTTTTAGCTATTGCCACTTGGGGTGAGGGTTATCACAACTACCACCACATTTTCCAATACGATTACCGTAATGGCGTGAAATGGTGGCAGTATGATCCTACCAAATGGCTGATCTGGTCCTGTTCAAAACTGGGTTTAGCAAAGAACTTACGCCGTATTCCAAGCTTTAATATTAAAAAAGCAGAATTGGCGATGCGCTTTAAATATGCTGAACAAGATTTGGCGGTTTATGGTCATAATGTCAATGAAGACATGGTGGCAGCTAAACTGCGTATTGCTCAGGAATATGAAGCGTTTACCCAAACATTGAATGATTGGGCCAAGCTGAAAGAACAAGAGATTCAAGCGAAAAAAGCTTCAGTTGCTGAAAAAATCCACCAAATGGACAGCAAACTTAAAGTGGATTTCCAACTGGTTGAACAGCGTCTTGCGCATCATCGCAATAGCTTGAAAATTTTAATGCGTAGCATTAAAAAGAATCCGGTTTCTGAATAAAACCGGATTCTATTGATAAAGCCCCATTATTGGGGCTTTATTCATTTTGGCCGTTCAAATTTGTTATAGTGAGCACATCTCCTCCCATTTTAGATTGTCCTATGCAATTTAATCCTCGTTATCCTTCGCTTAATCCCAAGCTTTATCATCATCAAATGCCAGTTCCCTTAAAAGGCGCCAAAGCAGGTCATTTTAATGAAGCACTGGCCAATGAGTTACAATGGTCAGAACAAGATAAAGCCGAATGGGTTGAAATCTGTAGTGGACAAAAAACCTTTGTCGAATTTGAACCATTGGCGATGGTCTATGCAGGGCATCAGTTTGGACAATGGGCAGGACAACTCGGTGATGGTCGTGGCTTACTGATTGCACAAATCCTGGATCAAAACAATCAAACCATCGACCTGCATTTAAAAGGTGCTGGTTCAACGCCCTACTCGCGTATGGGTGATGGTCGTGCGGTATTACGTTCCGTGATTCGCGAATATTTGGCTGGTCATGCCCTGAATGCTTTGGGCATTACATCAAGTAATGCGGTGGGATTCACCTCTTCCACCCAGG
>JBLZXS010000166.1:0-2485 GCA_050285325.1 Acinetobacter sp. | reverse complement strand
TATTTTTCCCAGCCTTGTCTTTTCTCTAAAGGTTAAAGTGGCTTTGTGTAGGCTAAACCCTACTTTTGATAGACCAAAAGTAGGCAAAAGTCTTTATTCCCCATACACGACATCCTTGTCGTGATGGGGAATGTGTGGCATCCCTGCCACACTTGCGAATCTGACACATGGACTTCAACTATGGGACAGCAGTGGGACTTTCCTCCCTTTTCTAAAGGGAGACTAGGAGGTATTTTATTATTTTAACCCCGCCTCACGCTTTACTTCCTTGGCATTGGTATACTGATCAATGTCTTCCTCATTTAAAGGCTGAACCGTTGCCGGTCGATCAACAAAGCCCATTTTCGGTACGGGTATTTCAATTTGATTATCTACAAAACCATTACGGATACGTTCCTGAATTTCATCACGGACTTTTAAAAAGTTTTCATGATCACACCAGATTGCAAATAACAGTTCAATCGACGATTCACGGAAGGCGGTAACCGTCACTGCGGGTTTAGGGTCAGCCAGAACCAGTGGATATTTGTTGGCAACATCGAGTAGTACTTCGCGTACTTTAATGATGTCTTCATGGAAATTAATGGCCAGAGTAATCGGAATACGCCGGATCGGGAACTTGGACAGGTTATATACCGGTGCACGAATCAGCTGTTCATTGGGAACACGCACATAGACATTGTCCTGAGTCAGCAGTTTAACCGACAGCAAGTCAATGGAAATGACTTCACCTTCAATGGTATGGCCACGAATCAGGGTCATTTGTACCGTATCCCCAATTTCAAAAGAACCTTCACCAATCAGGAACAAGCCACTGATTAAGTTGGAGGCAGAAGTTTGCGAGGCAAAACCCAAGGCTACCGTTAAAATACCTGCAGCACCTAAAAATACACTCAGTTTAAAGCCGGCTTCTTTCAAGCTTGCCATCACAAAAATCAGGAAAATGAAATAGAAGATACCGCGTCGCCAGACCAGACTTTGGTGCGCATTAAAACGTGAACCAATGGTTCGGATAAAGGTGTTTGAAACAAAACGTGCAATTAAAAAACCGATGAAACACAGCACAATGGCAACGATAATTTCAGTCAGACGTTCGGTATTAATATTGGTAAAAATACCCTTGAAGCTTTGGGTGATTTCTTTTGGAATATTGGAATCTGCCATAGTGCCCCCTAGAAAAACGAGTCAAACATATTAAACAAGGCACTCGCTGGAGCACGCGGCGGATGGACATACATCACTTCACCGGCATGCGGTGGAGTCCGGTTTTCAATCCGAATTCGAGGCGGTCGGTCCAGACCTTCATGTAAGACTTTAATTTGCGAGGTCCACAGCCGGCCGGTACTTTCACTATAAAACAGGGGAAGGGCAGAAACGGGAACATTCATCCGGTCAAAGCGCAACTGCTGATGGCTGGTGTTGTGAAATTCAATCGGTGTCACGGCACGAAAGGCACGTGGCTTGAGCTGATGTAATTCAGTACGACCATCGACCGAGGTGGCATAACAGATTTCACCGGTACGATGATTCGGGCCAAACCAGGTGTCTTTAGGCAGGATAACTGGAATATCAAATAGCGGATCTTTTTGTCCTTCGACAAAACCTGCAATCCATAACGGGGTGCTGATATAGAGTGTACCGCGTTGCCCGGCGGGAATATAAATCGGATCGACCGGTTTGATCACTACGGAGCGGTCAGCCAGACGCGGCATCAGTTGTAACTTGTTTTGCGTAGACTTGAACATATAGCGTTCCACTTTAACCGGTTGTGGAAAGCCAAAATTGGAATCTTCAATATTATGCCAATTTTGTTCATAGTCATACTGAACCTGTGGACGATGGAATTCCATTCTCCATTCCTGCAGACCGCGGGTAAGACGAAATAACAGTGAACCAAATTGCCATGCTTGAGGCTGATTCAACTCAAAATTTTGTTCGCCCCACCATTTTAAATTCGGGTGCTCGGGTTCGATCAATTCATTGTTTTTAAACAACGGCACATTTCCTTTATTGCTTAATCAGTAAAAACAGACTTCACGCTGTCATATGCTTAGAGTACACTCAAATCAATTTATTCATCATTATAAACTTTGATGCAAATACTTAAACAATTACAAATACCTTATAGTTTTGCCAAACGCCATGGCATATTGCTTCGATACGAAGGCGATCAGGCGTTTATTGTGCGCCGTGAAACTACGCCCTTACTTGCGATACAAGAAGCCCGTCGCTATTTGGGCCATCCTGCACAACATCAATTATGCAGCGAACAAGAATTTCATCAATTGCTCAGTTCAAGCTTTGCCGGAGATACCGGTGAATCGCAACAAGTAGCAGCCGGTCTGGAAGATCATCCGGACTTACTCAGTTTGGCTGACTCGGTGCCTGAAGCTGAAGACTTAATGGATCAGGAGGATGATGCCCCGATTGTGCGACTGATTAATGCACTTTTGTCTGAAGCCATTCGTGTCGGTGCATCCGATAT
>JBLZXS010000165.1:0-6058 GCA_050285325.1 Acinetobacter sp. | reverse complement strand
AGTAATAAAATTATCCCGTTCTATCAACCCCAAATAGTCTAAAAGAGGAAACGGTGATTGGCTTTGAAGTCTTGCTACACAGGTATGAGACCAAAGATCTGATCCAGCTTTCCACACCTATTTTCTAGCTTTTCAAGACTATGAACTGGTCACGCATATCGGTGACACAGTCTTTTCCGGATATGACGTGCTGACTTAAAGCACTAATCTTGGAACAGCTATTTTTGAATTATTGTATTTATCCGCTTAACGTACCCAGCGAACAATATAGTCTTCCAGCTCGTCTTCATTAACTTCAGTTTCTGAAATACAGCGTCCTGCTGCCGATTTTCTGGCTTTAATTACACTCTCCCGGCTACCGGTATTTAAATAATGCCAGGTGGGTAATTTTTTGCCTTCTTTTAAGCGACGGTAAGCGCAACTGGGTGGCAACCAGTGAATGGTGGCCAATTTCTCAGGGGTCAGTTGAATACAATCAGGGACATGCTCAAAACGCTGTGCATAATTACTGCAATGCGCTGTTTTGCAATCGAGAAGCTTGCAGGACACCTTGGTATAAGCCACTTCCTCAAGTTCTTCATCTTCTAATTTAATCAGACAACATAAACCGCAACCGTCACAAAGTGCCTCCCATTCAGCAGGATTCAGTTCATTTAGAGTATAGTTTTTCCAAAATTCCGGACGTAATTGTTCAGTCATAAAAACTAAAAAAGAGAGAGAAATAGAACATTATTATAACGTGTTCGAGTCGACAATGTATGAAGGTTATTTTTACTTTGAATCATATATTTACTGTCAAAGTGAACATTTTTTCAACATAAGCATAACACTTTTAGGAATTTCAAAGTCCTATACTAAATCTACTTTGAAAATAACAACACTTGGAGAAAGCTTATGTTCCGTTGGGCGATTATTTTTGCAGTGATTGCACTTATAGCCAGTCTGTTAGGTTTCGGTGGTGTCGCCGGCTTATCTAAAGACTTCGCGGTTATTCTACTTGTTATTGCAGTTATTCTAGCAATTGTCGGCTTCCTCTCTCGAGGGAAAGTATAAATTCCTTATACCTCTAGTTTCATAAAAAAGAGCCTATTTAGGCTCTTTTTTATATTAAAAATCCATCTATCACATTAAAAACAACCTGAATCAAATTAAGCAAAAATTAAAGTATTTTTCACCCATTCAATTCAAGTCACTATTTCAAGCTAAAGAATAAATTCAAAATCTGTTTATTATGGTCTTAAGTGACGTGGTCTAAACCCTGTTATCAATAAACCAACCGCGTAAGCCAAAACCCCTACCACGCAAAGTCCAATCACTTCGAAAACACGAATCCATTGCGATACATCGCCGTTATACCAGGTCAACGCATACCAAAGTGCCGCAATCATGGTGGCATTGGCAATAGCGAACTGAAGGAAAAGTTTTTTCCAGTGTCCCTCAAAACGGAAAATATTGCGCTGGTGCAGATAGAAATACAACATGCCGGCATTTACCAGTGCAGAACCTGAAGAAGCCAATGCCAATGCCATATGTTCTGCTTCCCAATGAATGAGTTTAAAGAAGCCAATAAAAACGACGTTTAAAATTGCATTAGCAGCAACCGCCATTAATCCGACACGTACGGGTGTGCGGGTATCTTGTTGTGCGTAGAATCCCGGTGCAAAGACTTTAATCAACATGAAGGAAATTACCCCGGCACTCATACATTGCAAAGCCAAAGCAGTCATTTGCGTATCTTCCAGGGTAAATTGCCCACGCTGGAACAAGGCCTGAATGATGGGCGTGGACAACATGAACAAGGCAATACTGGCGGGAATACCGACCAGCATAATCACTTTGGCAGCCCAGTCGATCATGCCACGGAACTTGGACTGATCTTGCTCGGCATGACGTGCAGATAAAGAAGGTAGAATCACCGTACCAATTGCCACCCCAATTAAGCCCAAAGGTAATTCCGTCATACGCTCGGCACTGTATAGCCAGGACACCGAACCATCTTGCATGAAGGATGCCCAGATGGTATTCAGCAGCAAATTGATTTGCGTCACCGAAACACCAAATAAGGCAGGCAGCATCAATTTCATGATGCGATCTACACCTTCATGTTTAAAATCAACTTTCGGTGGAATCAGTAAGTTTTTACGCCATAGCTCCGGGATTTGAATCGCCAGTTGCAAGATCCCTGCAACCACGACTGCCCAGCCTAAGGCCATAATCGGTTCAGCCATATACGGCGTTAACCACCATGCTCCGGCAATCATGGTGACATTCAATAAAACCGGTGCAAAAGCCGGGGTGGAAAATGAACCATAACTATTTAAAATACTGCTGGCAAAAGCCGTCAAAGACATAAACAGTAAATACGGAATGGTCAGACGGAACATATCCGTGGCTAGGGAAAATTTTTCTGGATCACTATGGAAACCCGGTGCATAGATATACAAAATCGCCGGTGCAGCGATCATGGCAATGAATGTCAGTGCGGTCATAAAGGTCGCCAAACAACCAAAGACCCGGCTAATCAGAATTTGTACTTCAGCATGGGTTTTCGTGGTTTTATATTCGGTTAGAACCGGAATAAAGGCTTGCGAAAAGGCGCCCTCAGCAAACAGCCGCCGAAAAAAGTTAGGGATACGAAAGGCAACCACAAAGGTATCGAAATCTTTACCTGCACCAAACACATTCAGCAAAACCACATCTCGGACTAAACCCAAAACCCGAGATAGCATGGTCATTGCACTGACAATAAAGGTCGATCGCCAAAGCGCCATCGTTTCCACCCAGTATTAAAATAAGTCGCTATTGTAAAGAAACTCCAAAGGAATTTCGTTGTTAAATCATAAAGTCGATACGTTATTTATCTGCTTTATATTGTTGTATTAAGGCTCTGGTTTTTAACCAATCAAAAAAAGGACCCGGATCGGTTTTACGTCCCGGGGCAATATCAGAGTGCCCGGCCAGATGTTGCAATATCTTCGGATAGCTTGCCTGTAAGGTTGCAATCACTTCTGCCAATACGCTGTACTGCACCTCTTCAAAAGGCTGGTCATCACTACCTTCCAGTTCAATGCCAATAGAATAATCATTACATTCTTTTTTGGCTAAATAGCTCGAACGTCCTGCATGCCAGGCACGATCATTGAAATTCACGAATTGCAAAACTTCGCCAGTGCGCAAAATTAACAGATGGGTAGAAACCTGCATGCCTTCAATGGTTCGAAAATAGGGATGAACCGACCAATCCAGCTGGTTTTGAAAAAACTGTTCAATATAGCCACCGCCAAATTGCGAGGGCGGCAAACTGATGTTATGCACCACCACCAATTGAATTTCAGTTTGTTCGGGGCGTTGATTATAGTTCGGGGATGGTACTTGCCTTGCACCGATCAACTGACCATCGATGACCTGAAAAGACGGTGCTTGTTGCATATTCCTATCCTCGGTTTTATTCGTCTAACTAGATGATTTTAGCGTAATCCTAAAACTTTAAACTTAAAATCTCAAACTCTTGGGATAAAAATCCATTGAAAAACCATTTCTTTTAAATGAACAGTGCTAATATAACGCGCAATTTTCATGGCTTAAAAAAGATACGGAATTCTGATGAGCATCTCTCAATCTTTGTTGGAACAAACCATCCAGATCAATATTCAACAGGCTTTACAAGAAGATATTGGCGAGGGTGATATCACCGCTTTGTTAACTCCCGAAGATGAACAAGCCACCGCCACCATCATTAGCCGTGAAGACATGGTGCTGGCCGGCCAACCTTGGGTCAATGCCCTGATTCAAGCCTATGATGCAACGGTACAGGTGACCTGGCTGAAAAATGACGGCGACCGTGTACAAGCCAATGAAGCCTTTTTAAAACTGGCAGGTTCGGCACGGAGCTTGCTGACAGTTGAACGCCCTGCGCTGAATTTTGTACAGACGCTTTCCGCGGTTGCCACTAAAACAGCCGAATATGTAAAACAATTAGAAGGTTTAAACACCAAATTGTTAGATACCCGTAAAACCCTTCCCGGCTTACGTATTGCACAAAAATATGCCGTAGCGATTGGCGGCGGTCAAAACCATCGCCTGGGTCTGTTTGATGCCTTTTTAATTAAAGAAAACCACATTATGGCCGCAGGCGGTATAGCACAGGCGATTGCCAAAGCGCATAACATTGCACCAGGTAAACCGGTAGAAGTTGAAGTCGAAACTTGGGATGAGCTGAACCAGGCTTTAGAAGCCAATGCTGATATCGTGATGCTAGATAATTTCAGTCAACAGCAAATGATTGATGCGGTTAAGCATGTTGCCGGTCGTTGCAAATTGGAGGCGTCGGGAAACATCACCATTGAAAATTTACGTGAAGTGGCAACCTCAGGTGTCGACTATATTTCGATGGGTGTTTTAACCAAGGATGTTAAGGCGGTTGATCTATCGATGCGCTTTAATGCTTAAGTCTGTTCAGTATCATTTTGCGGCTTAGATTTCGATTCAGCGCTTAAATCCTGAATTTCACTGGATGGTGTATTTTGTTGCCAGGCGGATGACATAGATTTTTGTTCTGAAGCTCGCGGATCACTGGTCATGAGTGCCAGCGTTACCACGGATACTACTAGGATTATAATATTTAACATCTAATGCTCCTGTAAATAAAGCATCAGTCTAGACCTTGAATATGAGCTGAATCTTAAGCAGGCGTTTCAAAGCGTTTTGCTAGTGCAAGCTTTTTGTAGCCCTTCTTCTCATGTTCTGGATATAAAAAATGCACCTGAAGGTGCATTTTTTATTGCTTAAATTCTTAAATCAACAACTTACCAGCCTAAAGCTTCCTGTTGTTTTTTAATCAGCTCTTGAATGCCTTTTTCAGCCAATTCAAGCATTTCATTACATTGTGCACGGGTAAATGGCTTGTCTTCAGCAGTACCTTGCAGTTCGATAAACTCGCCCGCTTGAGTCATCACTACATTTAAGTCAGTTTGACAGCTTGAATCTTCTTCATAACACAGATCCAATAAAGCTTCATCTTTGTACATACCGACAGAAATCGCAGCCACCAAGCCTTTAAGCGGATCTTGCTTGATTTTCTTTTTCTCAAGCAACACATTCATGGCATCAATTAACGCGACTGCTGCACCAGTAATTGAAGCGGTACGTGTACCCCCATCGGCCTGAATTACATCACAGTCGATGGTAATGGTGTTTTCACCCAGTTTTTTCAAATCCACCATGGCACGTAAGCTACGACCAATCAGACGCTGAATCTCTTGAGTACGACCACTTTGTTTACCACGAGCGGCTTCACGGTCACTACGGGTATGGGTTGAACGTGGCAACATGCCGTATTCAGCAGTGACCCAGCCTTGTCCCTTACCTTTAAGAAAACGTGGCACTGAATTATCAATACTTGCAGTACAAAGAACTTTAGTATGACCAAATTCAATCAATACTGAACCTTCCGCATAACGCGTATAGTTACGGGTAATTTTTACGTCGCGTAATTGATCTAAAGTACGTTGGTCGATACGCATAATCGGTTCTCTTTGGCTAAAATTCATTGCGGCTTAGTATAACAGAAGCAAGCTTGAAGGTTTTGCCGGGACATTGTCGATTGGCAAAAACCATAAAATCAATTTGCTTCTATTGAATCATTACCTGAATTCACCACCGATTATGCGTAAGTTTAAATTCATCTTTATTTCATTTTAAAAGCTAAACAAGGTTTTTAACTTTTGTTTTGATTGCTCAAGCGATGTGGTCCATGAATTTGGCAATGAACACTTGGCTAAACGCACCCAAACACTGCCAAACTGTTTCATGAAACTGGCTTCATTATAATGAATGCCATACTCTGCACATAAGGCACGAATTTTTGGCGCTGCTTCTGCATAACGATTGGCCGGCATATCCGGGAATAAATGGTGTTCAATTTGATGGCTCAAATTACCACTTAAAATATGCAACCATTCCGTTCCACTAAAATTACTCGATCCGCGAATTTGGCGTAAATACCATTCTGCACGAGTTTCATTTTCAGTATTGTCCGGTTCAAAGGTTTCTGCATCTT
>JBLZXS010000164.1:0-6231 GCA_050285325.1 Acinetobacter sp. | reverse complement strand
ACAGCAGGTTGGTTGTCAGCAGCAGTTGAGAACACTTGAGATTTCTTCGCAGGAATCGTGGTGTTTTTCTCGATGATTGCGGTTAACACGCCCCCCATAGTCTCAATACCAAGAGTCAATGGAGTTACGTCTAGAAGCAATACGTCAGTTTTGTCACCAGACAATACCGCACCTTGAATCGCAGCACCCATTGCTACCGCTTCGTCAGGGTTAACGTCTTTACGTGGCTCGCGACCGAAGAATTCTTGTACTTTTTGTTGTACAAGTGGCATACGAGACTGACCACCCACCAAGATTACGTCAGAGATTTCGCTTGTTGCCAGACCCGCATCTTTAAGCGCAATACGGCAAGGCTCAATGGTGCGAGCAACTAAATCAGCAACCAAACCTTCAAGTTTCGAGCGAGTTACGTTGATCACTAAGTGTTTAGGACCAGTCGCATCAGCAGTGATATATGGAAGGTTGATTTCAGTTGCGTTAGAAGAAGAAAGCTCGATTTTTGCTTTTTCGGCAGCTTCTTTCAAACGTTGTAACGCAAGTGGATCTTGTTTCAAGTTCACACTTTGTTCTTTCTTGAATTCTTCAACCAAGTATTCAATTAACGCGTTATCGAAGTCTTCACCACCCAGGAAGGTATCACCGTTAGTCGACAATACTTCGATTTGTTGGTCGCCATCTAGGTCAGCAATTTCAATGATTGATACGTCGAAAGTACCACCACCCAAGTCGTAAACCGCGATTTTACGATCGCCTTCTTTTTTGTCCATACCGAATGCAAGCGCTGCAGCAGTTGGTTCGTTGATGATACGTTTAACATCAAGACCGGCAATTCGACCTGCATCTTTAGTTGCTTGACGCTGTGCGTCATTGAAGTAAGCAGGAACAGTAATTACCGCTTCTGTAACGGTTTCACCCAAATAGTCTTCTGCAGTTTTTTTCATCTTTTTCAAGATTTCAGCAGAAACTTGTTGTGGTGCCAATTTTTTATCGTTTACATCAACCCAAGCATCGCCATTGTCTGCTTGAATGATTTTGTAAGGGACAAGACCAATATCTTTTTGCACCGCTTGGTCTTGGTACTTACGACCGATCAAACGTTTGATCGCGAATAAAGTGTTTTTAGGGTTGGTTACTGCTTGACGTTTCGCAGATTGACCAACCAAGATTTCGCCATCTTTATACGCAATAATAGATGGAGTTGTGCGAGCGCCTTCAGCGTTGTCGATAACTTTAACTTTGTCGCCTTCAAGTACTGCTACGCAAGAGTTTGTAGTACCTAAATCAATACCAATGATTTTAGCCATTTGGATGCTTCCTCAAAATTATTTTTTGCAATGTTTTTGCTTGTTATCCGATATGAGAGCCTTTCAAAATTTTTCAAGTTTATTTGATTAAAAAAAGTGAAAAACTCTCGAATTTCTTTACCTTATTGACCGACCAAGACCATTGCTGGACGTAGTAAACGATTCGACAAGGTATAACCTTTTTGCAATACCGTACCAATTTCACCTGCTTTAGCATCTGGTGCAATACCGACGGCTTGGTGTAAATCTGCATTGAAACCGTTATTCATGTTCACTTCGACCACACCGAATTTCTCCAAGGTATGCAAGAGTGATTTGAGCGTCAGCTTCACACCTTCAAGTAAAGGAGATTCAGTATCACCAGCAGCTTGAATCGCACGTTCTAAATTATCGACAGAGTCGAGTAATTCTTTGGCAAACTTTTCAATTACCGTTTCTTTATGCTTTTCAGCATCACGTTGAATGCGTTCCACGCTTTTTTGCGCTTCATATACAGCATTGGCTGTACGTGCTTTTTCAAGTTTTAAACTTTCTTCCAGCTGGGTAATCTGTGCTTGCAAATCTTCAACTGAAACTTCAGTTTGCTCGGTTTCAGCTTGAGTTTGTGCTGTTTGTTGTTCAGCTTGCTCTTGCCCTAGATCTTGAGCTTGTTCGTTTTGCTCAGCCGCCATAGATTTACTCCGTTTAAATGGGTTCTTAAACATGTACAGTCCTTTTGGCTTCAGTGCTAACTGGGTTAATCCTGAACTGCCATGAGTGATAAAATTCATGATTAATACAGAGGTCGGGGCAGGCGATAAAAATTCAAGCGAGACAATCAATTAAATCTGTCTAATTTGATTAAAATCACCAAAAAATCCAGTTTTTTAACGATGAAGATAAAAAATGTTGCGCTATTTGTAGTCAATTCTGCGCTTATGAATCAAACAATAGAGATGGCGATGCTAAGAATAGAATCATCTATTAACAGAACAATCCAGTTTTTAGTCCCTATCAGTCAGTTTGATAGAAAGGTGGTGGTAAGCAGGGGAGGAAAAAAGAACGAGGCATGTAAATATGCTTAATTGAATGAGGATGAATATCAAACTTAGACTTAAAAACGATCAATATTGAATGAAATATATATTTCACAAATATTTAGCAGGTGGTTATTATTTCATCCAGATTCTATCGCTGTAGTTTCTTCTTGGTATTTTTGAAATGTGTTTTCTAGGCTTACCCAACCTATGGGTAAGCTTTTTTTTGCCTGAAATAAAGTATATCGTCACTATTAACTACATGCGTTTATCGATCTGTTTAACAAATTAGCATTTTAATATTTGAGAGGCTTAAACTGTTGCGGTATGCAATTTTAATGATCATTTTATAAAACCAAAAAAATTACCCTTATTTGTAAAGGGCAGTTAGTCAATATAGAGCATTTAATGATCGCGGCGATCAGGTGTTCTTTTATCGCTATCGCGACGATGCTCATTCCAACGTTTTTCTTGAGATTTATTTCGTTGTTGCACTTTTTGACTGCTTTGTATATTGGTCTTTTTATGTTGTTGTTCTGAGCGTTGGCGTTCAAGTTCACGCTTTTTACGATCCCAACTAGACCGGGTATTTCGATTTTGTTCGGCCGCTCTGTTTCGCTGTTCAAGTTGACGCTGTTGTTCACGTCTTTTACGTTCCCAGTCAGACTGCTTTTGACGATTTTGTTCCCATTGGCGATGCTCAAGTTCGCGTTTTTTACGTTCTAACTCAATCCGGTTTTGACGCTGTTGATATTCCCAGCGTTGACGATCTCGCTCTCGATCATATCGGTTGTCATAATCTCGATCATAACGACGGTCATAGCGATTATCATAAGTTCCATTGTAATAACCTCCATCTTCTGGAAATGCCACGCAACCGACTGCTAAAAAAGTGGTCATAAAAGAGAGGAGGATGAGTTTTTTATTCATAGCTGGTATCCTTGGTTTTAAGGAATAGCAAAAACACTCCGAAATATACTGAGAAAGTGTCAATGACAAAATATAAAAACAAGATTAGCTTAAGAAAGTTTTTACTGTGTATACAGATGATTAGACTTATATAAGATTATGGTCACCTATCGGCTGATCATGTAGGAAATGTGAAGAATATAATAAAACCAAGAGGTGCTTTATGGTTGCTTTTAGTCAAACGCTACAGACAATGCTAAACAAAGGGCAAGGTACAGCAGCACGCACCTTAGATCTATTACCAAGTTTTGCACAGGAATCCTTGGTTAAAATTTTAGGCTATCCTTATCAATATCCAGAGCTTGATTCCCTGATCAAATGCATGATGGCGGCACAGTTCAGACAAGGGAATAGTGGTTTGCTTAGTGACGATGTAATCCGTGCACGTAAATTATTTGATTTACAGATGCAGTCGATTCAGAGCAAGCCGACAGCGGTGAAACGGGTTGAGGATTTACGTCTACCTTTACATAGCGGCACCATTTTCGCGCGACATTATCACCCTGCACCGAGTAAAAAACTTCCCATGGTGGTGTTTTATCATGGCGGGGGATTTGTCGTGGGGAGTCTAGATTCACATGATGAAGTTTGCCGTTTGCTTGCGGTGCATGCGAAAGTGCAGGTACTGAGTATTGATTATCCTTTAGCGCCAGAAACCAGCCCAACCAAACTGATCCAAACCTGTGAAGATGCACTGGCATGGGTATATCAAAACCGAAAACAGCTTAAAATCTTAAAAAATAGAATTTCTGTCGCAGGGGATAGTGCGGGTGGCAATATTAGTGCAGTAGTGGCACAGCGCAGCGCGAACAAGGTTTATGCACCCCAAGCCCAATTATTGCTTTATCCTGCGGTCGATTTTAAAAGTCGTCATCCTTCGTTCTATACCTATAAAGATGGACTGATTCTGACTGGTGCAGACGTTGACTTTGTGACCCACTATTATGCAGAAACCCATCAAGTCGAATTGGATGATCCGATCATTTCCCCCACTTTTGGCAAACATGAAAAATTAGCTCCAGCCTTTGTAATTACGGCTGGTCATGATGTCTTGCATGATGAAGGCGAAATTTATGCATATAAGTTACGTCATCGGGGGGTGAAAGTGCATTATCAGGAATATAGTGATCAAGCGCATGGCTTTGTAAATTTAACTCCAGTGTCTTATCGCTCTAAAAAGTATTTTATTGAAATCAGCAAGAACTATAGAAAGTTTTGGGATAAACATGCTTAAACTTTTTTAATTAATTCGATCATTCATTAAAACTGTTTCACGTGAAACAGTTTTTTTATTTTTTCTCAATTTTAGCACTAGGTAAAGTCAGTTTAAATTCGGGAACATAAAAGCTCTGCAAAAATTTGGCTTGAGAAAAATCTGGAAAGATATCTAGGGTGTTTTGCCAGGAAGCTTGTTTGAGCTTAGCCAGCTTTCCACGAAATTGCGGGCTGAATTGATAATGCGAACCTTGCCAAGTCTGATGAATATTAAGTAGTCGGGTAGGTAAATGATGACTATTAATATAAAAAGTCTGACTATGTTTGTACTTCTGTAAGCACAAACTCATTTCCTGCTGCTCAAATGCAAGGTTGCAATACACTATGTCGTCTTTAATTAACCATTCAAATTGAGCCAGTTGTTTTGGAATTCCCCAAAAATGCTGACCATGAACAAGCGATTCTTCGGTAGACACATAAATTTTAGGAATTGAAGATAAACGTCTTTTGCTCATTAAAGGATGATCTAAAATCAGAAGTTCATCATAAGGACCCACTGGAGAATCCTGATAACGAACCAGCATTACCTGTACGACTCGTCCGATTGGAGAGGGAGCAAGCTGGAAAGCCTGATTTGATTTAATAAAGTTTGGCGTTAACCAGTAATTCAAAATAAAAGCATCACCGTGTAAATGCCAGGGGGGATAGTGATGAAAAGTTGTAGGAGTTAATTTTTCACTCATTGTCGTTCTCGTTTTATCTCAAAAAAGAGATGCTGTTTTTATTTATAGTGAACGATTAATATATAGACATTCACAATTACAACTTGAAGTAGAAGAGTAAAGAAATGTTAAAACAAACCTTATTCGCTGTAAGTACGGCACTTATCAGTCTGCAAGTAATCGCTGCAAATTCAATTGTAGAAATGAAAACTTCCTTGGGGAATATTGAAATAGAACTGTTTAATGATAAGGCGCCTATCTCAGCGAAAAATTTTGAAGGCTATATAAAGGATAACTTTTATAATGGCACCATTTTTCATCGTGTGATTCCGGGCTTTATGATTCAGGGTGGGGGAATGGATGCCAACATGGTAGAAAAGCAAACCAAAGCCCCAATTCAAAATGAATCTTATAATGGTTTGAAAAATACCCGTGGCACTTTAGCGATGGCACGAACCAATAATCCAAATTCTGCAAGCAGCCAATTCTTTATTAATACTGTAGATAACGACTTTCTAAATAGAAGCCAGATGAATGCCGGTTATGCGGTGTTTGGTAAAGTCACTAAAGGTATGGATGTGGTCGATAAAATCACTCAAGTTCCAACTGCAAACTTTGGAATGCATCAAAATGTACCAAAGCAAGCAGTGAAAATCGTTAGTGTGACTGTTAAAGCAGCACCTGAGAAAAACTAATACAAATTAAAGCAGAAATATTTTAGTCATATTTCTGCTTTATAATTATGTGCTTAAATGATTTTTAGTATAATTTTGAACCAAAACAGTGCATAAAAATACAACACTCAATATGGCAATCAGTTAAAAGCGCTTGCACGTGTACGAAATTGCCCTATAATGAGCTCATACCAACGCGATACAGCAAACGAACTTAGCTGATTAAGTTAAGTTGTTAGCATTTATTGCGTTGAACTTGTCTCTGACGAAGAGCAAGAAGATCATTAAGAGATTATGAAGAACAACTTGTGTGGATTTTTACCGGTTGATC
>JBLZXS010000163.1:0-11013 GCA_050285325.1 Acinetobacter sp. | reverse complement strand
ACCCGCACCTGATTGCCAATGTGACGGGTTTCCATATAGCCGCGCGGTGAATTGCCTTCTTCACACAAATTCTGTGCAATACGTGCAATTTTTGCCGCTTCATCTCCAATACGCTCTAAATCGGTATTGGCTTTAGACATGGCAATCACCATACGCAAATCAATTGCCGCGGGATGACGGCGTGCCAAAATTAAGGTTAAGGCTTCATCAATTTCCGTTTCTAAACGATTGACGATATTGTCCTGGAATTGCACATCAATCGCCAAGCTTGCATCAGTGTCTAATAAAGCACGAATACCGTTGGCAACTTGCTGTTCAACCAAGCCACCCATGGTCATAAATTTGGTATTTACATCCTGTAACTCTTCATTGAATTGCGAAGAAATATGGTGATTCAACACCGGATTATTTGGCAAGGGGGCGTACTCCACAACAGCAATTTTAGGATTAAAAATCTTGGTCAATATTAAATCATATCTAATATGAAGCTTTGATGACAAACATCCAAATGTTTAGCTGGCTGGTTTGACTGCTTTATCGATCAGCCAAGCATTCATTTCTTCAACATCTTGTTCTGTTAATTTGCCAACAGCAGCTTTCAAACGTAGCACATTAATCAAGTAATCATATTGTGCATTTAGGTAATCCTGTTTGGCAGAAAAAGCATTTCGTTGCGCCAAAAGTACATCCACCATGGTTTTCAAACCTTCCTGATATTGGGCTTTAGAGGCTTGGGAAACAATACTGGCAGAATCCATGGCCGCTTTACGCGCTTGTAATTTGGCCTGATCGGTTTCCACCTGCATATAGGATTTTTTTACATCAGTATTGGCTTTACGAATAGCAGCATCCAGCTGGGCTTCACTTTTTTTCACATTCACTGCAGCTTTTTGGATGGATTTTTGCGTGCGCCCACCGTTATACACATTCCAGTTCATTTCCACACCGACCTGATCAAACTGGCCATCACTGGAAACCACATTTTGCGGGGACTGTTTAATATACCCATACGTACCGACCGCTTCAATTTGTGGATATAAAGCGGCTTTTTCGACCCGTTTTTGATCTTCAGCATAATGCTGTTGAATCCGGGCTTGCTGAATGGAAAGATTCTGACTCAGTGCTAAAGCGGTCCATGCGTCCAAGTCTGCCGGATAAGGTTTTTGAAACTGAAAGTCATCTCTAAGTAATGCCAAGTTCTCACGATAGGGGCCAATAATCTGTGCCAGTTGCTCTTGTGCCAACACCAATTGTACATGGGTTGCAATCCGGTTGGCGCGGGCACTTTCGTATTGCGCATTGGCTTCACTGACATCACTTTTTGCAACCAGGCCCTCGCGCAATTTGGCATTCATTAAATTGAGCTGTTCTAACAAGGCTTTTTCTTCTTGTAAATTGGCCGTGGTTAAACTTTGTTGACGCAGCACATTAAAATAAGATTCGGATACATTTAAAATATGTTCTTGGCGTTGTAACTGCAAATTAACTTCACTCAAAATGACTGAGGTTTTAACTTGCTTTAAACCTTCCCAGGCATCCCAACGAAAAATCGGTTGCCGTGCCGTCATCGCAATTTGTTTAGTCGTCGAAGAAGATGAGCTAAATGCGTCCTGAGGAAAGCCGGGAATACTGGTCTGGTTGGTATCCTGGCTTTTTCGTGTGACATTTCCAGAAACAGTAATGGTTGGAAGTAAGTTCCCCTTTGCAATTCCCAGATTTAATTGATCTGCTTCATACTGTAAAAGATTGGCCTGCCAGTTTGGATCGGTATTTTTTGCACGTTGATAGGCCTCAACCAAATCCAAAGCATAACTGCACGGACTTACAAGTAGAACACATGCACTGATGACTATTTTTATATTCATTTTTTATGGTAAATCCCTGCACCGTACCAGACCATCTGCCAACATGCATAGCTCAAAGAAAACTATGCAATATTAGAATGATATCCTTAATTTTCCGTATGATTTTTATTAATTTTTACAATCTGCCCATGCTATATCCATTTATCTGTAAAATGCTAGTCCATGATCACAGCACGTAACTAAACTCCTTCACAATACTACACAGACAAAATCCTTTTCAGCTATAGAATACCTGTAATCCACTAAAATCCTTGCTGCATGTATCCAGATATATAGAATGACTGTGCCTTTCAAAAAAAAATTCTCTGTAAAGCAATGCCTGCCTTTTGTCATTTTAATGTTTTTGCTCGGCTGTCAAAAACCAGAACCACAGCCTATTCCAGAACATGTACAAAAACAATCACAGCAAGATGAAACGGTAGATTTATCTTCATTGTGTAAAAATATTGAAAATAACATGTCGGCAATTAATGCAGAACGAACCACTTTTGCCTTAGAACAGATCAATCAAGATTTAAAATTATGCTTACCGCTTTCGACCTTTGCCGAACAACAGCATTTGTTAGCCTTGTCTAATCAAATGTATAAAAACTTCCTAACCGTAGACAGAACTCCGCCTCAGCAGGCTGCTTTTGAAGAATATGCTTTTGATTTATCCCAGCATCCCACCATTCAGCAAAACCATTTTGAACAACTGACTTTACGTGACCAGTATTTATTGAAACATAAAGGACAAGCTTATATTGAGCTATTTGATGCCGGCAAAGGCTTGGTCAATTATCGTCGCAGCCCTGAATATTTAGCCAAAATTTTTGCCCCTTATATGCCGCGGGCAGAACAGGTGTTTATCGAAAATTTGGCCAATCAAAATATGATGCCGGTATTCGTCGAAAATACCTTGATGATTGAACCGCATGAAATTGCAACTCGCGCCTTGTTTTGGGAAGAGTATCTACACCAATATCCTAAAAGTATTTATCGTAAAGATGCTGAATACCTGTTGCAGAATTATGCCCGGTTTTTATTTAAAGGACTGAGTAATTCACCTGTCTCTGATAGCTACACGGATCAATATGCTGTGCGCAGCAATTCTCTAGATGAAATTGAAAAACTCGCTCAGCTCAAAAATTCTGCTTTGGCACTGCAAGCGCAAAAATTTCTGCAGTTTTTACAACTCTCTGAACAGCAGCGCTTACAAGAAATCCCTCTGCAACTTAGTGCTAAAGAACAGCAGTCACTTTCTGAAAATCAGCTGACGCTCAAACAATTAGATCAGTATCTAGGCTTAACCTCTACCAGTTCTTCTGCAACACGTGATTGTTTCAGAGATGCGGTGTGTCTCTAATCCGTTTCTTTCCATAAAATAGTTATAGAACCCCATAAAAGCGATATTTAATGTGAATGTTTTTTAGGGGGTGGACATGTTAGTATTTGTCCATCGCTTGACGGAGCGCGAGTAATTGCTCGCTGAGATTGTGTCAGTTCTTTTTTCATAAAGAACTTAAGCACGAGTACCGTTGAACCTGATCAGGTTAAAACCTGCGTAGGAATCAAGCATCTAAAAACTGAAGCCTTCAATTTATCTGTATCTTGATTTTTAAAATAAATTAGACCAGATAAATCTGCCACGTTTTTGGTCGTGCTTGATTCGTTGATGTCATTCATAAGGATCATTGCAATGAACCAGTTAACGAATCTATCTGCAACAGATATTTCTGCTCAACACGAGCAAGATGCTAAAGATCTCACCCGTATTTTACCCGCTTCAAAAAAAGTCTATATCCAAGGCTCACGTGCGGATATTCAAGTCCCGATGCGTGCCATTGAATTGACCGATACTCCGACCGGATTAGGCGGCGAACAGAATCCTGATATTCTGGTGTATGACACTTCCGGGGTGTATACCGATCCTAAAGTTGCAATTGACCTGAATAAAGGTCTGCCGAATGTACGTGAAAGCTGGATTGAAGAACGTCAAGATACCGAACGACTAGATACTTTGACTTCTACCTTTGGACAGGAACGTCTAAAAGATATCCGCACCGCTGAAATTCGTTTTGCGCATATTCAAAAACCGCGTCGCGCCAAATCTGGCAAAAATGTCACCCAGATGCATTATGCACGTCAGGGTATCATTACCCCGGAAATGGAATATATCGCCATTCGTGAAAATCAGCGCCAGCTTGAAGGCGTGGATGCACGTCAACATGTCGGTCAAAACTTCGGGGCAAAAAATCTGACCGAAATCACCCCTGAATTTGTGCGTCAGGAAGTGGCTGAAGGACGTGCGATTATTCCGGCCAATATTAATCATCCTGAAATTGAACCGATGATTATTGGACGTAATTTCTTGGTGAAGATCAATGCCAATATCGGTAACTCGGCGCTGGGTTCAAGCATTGATGAAGAAGTAGCGAAAATGACTTGGGCGACGCGCTGGGGCGCTGACACCATCATGGATTTATCGACCGGGAAAAACATTCATGAAACCCGTGAATGGATTATCCGTAACTCCCCTGTTCCGATTGGGACCGTTCCAATCTATCAAGCTTTGGAAAAAGTCGATGGCGTTGCCGAAGACCTGACTTGGGAAATCTTTAAAGACACCCTGATTGAACAAGCCGAACAAGGCGTGGACTATTTCACCATTCATGCCGGAGTACTGCTTCGCTATGTTCCCCTTACCGCAAACCGTTTAACCGGGATTGTCTCGCGTGGTGGATCCATCATGGCACAGTGGTGTCTGGCACATCATCAAGAAAACTTTCTGTATACCCATTTTGATGAAATCTGCGAGATCATGAAAGCCTATGACGTATCCTTCAGTTTAGGTGATGGTTTACGTCCGGGTTGTATTCAGGATGCCAATGACGAAGCGCAATTTTCAGAATTACGCACCTTGGGTGAACTGACCCATCGCGCATGGCAACATGATGTTCAAGTGATGATTGAAGGTCCGGGGCATGTGCCAATGCATATGATTAAAGAAAACATGGATCTGCAACTTGAGGTTTGTCAGGAAGCGCCTTTCTATACGCTAGGTCCTTTAACCACGGATATCGCTCCGGGTTATGATCACATCACCTCAGCGATTGGTGCTGCAATGATTGGCTGGTATGGCACTGCCATGCTGTGCTATGTCACCCCGAAAGAACATTTGGGCTTGCCGAACAAGAAAGATGTCAAAGATGGCATCATCACGTATAAAATTGCCGCCCATGCTGCCGACTTAGCCAAAGGTCATCCGGGTTCACAAGTTCGTGACAATGCTTTATCAAAAGCGCGTTTTGAATTCCGCTGGGAAGACCAGTTTAATTTAAGTCTAGACCCCGATACTGCACGCAGCATGCATGATGAAACCATGCCGAAAGAAGCCCATAAATCAGCGCATTTTTGTTCGATGTGTGGACCAAAGTTCTGCTCAATGAAAATCACCCAGAATGTGCGAGATTATGCGAAAAATCAAACGAATACTGAGCTATCGCAAAAAAACGATGCCGAGATTGCAGCTGGATTTGAAACCATGAAAAACAGCTATCAGGAGCATGGTCAAAAATTGTACCGCAAGCTGTAATTTGGTAAAAAAAGTCTTTTATTTTCATGAAATTCTCAGTTAGGATGAATGCTTGCTTTTCATCCTGACTGAGCTATATGAAGATTATTACACAAGCCACATATAACTGCGACCAAGTCAAAATTCAGTCACGCGAATATCTTTTCCGTGGTTTCATTCAGGTTGAAAAAGTCAGTCTCCAGCATCGTTTATTTAATCAGACTGAATACACGCCCACCATTCAACGTGAACTGATTCACCGACCTGAAGCTGCCGGGGTACTGATTTATGATGATGCCCAACAAAAATTTGCCTTGATTGAACAATTTCGTGTCGGCGCCATGGATGATGCAGAGTCACCTTGGCAACTAGAAATAATTGCCGGGGTACTGGATGGTGATGAATCGCCGGAAAGCTGCATCCGCCGTGAGAGTCTGGAAGAATCAGGCTGTGAAATTGATGAGTTACAGCATCTATTCAGCTTTTATCCTTCGGCTGGGGCCTGCTCAGAACTGTTCCATTTGTATGCTGCACAAGCTCATCTTCCGGAACAAGGTGGAATCTTTGGCATGCCGGATGAAGGTGAAAATATTCAGTTGCACCTGATTGACTATAGTGAAATTACCACTTTACTCAGCAATGGTCGACTCAGAAATGCGCCTGTGATTATGGCATTGCAATGGTTGCAACAAGAAATTAAAACTACAAGGAATGTCTAAGGAGTCAGACATGACTTTATCACCGAACAATGACGACCAACATGACTGGACCATCATTCAGATTTCAGATACTCATTTGATGAATCAGGAAGATTTAGAATTTGTGCATATGAATCCTGAACAGAGCTTTCATGCCGTGATGAAGCAGATTCAGCAGCAGTATCCGAATATGGATGCGATCATTCATACCGGTGATTTGGCGCAAGTGCCTGTGAAAGAAACCTATAGCCGTTATTTGGCATTCATGCAGCATTTAGGCATCCCGTTTTATCAAATTCCGGGCAACCATGACAATATTGAGCATTTCCCTTTTTATCAAAATCAGAATCAGATTCATGCGATTCACTTTGGGAAATGGAGCATCGTTTTGTTAAATAGCGCCGTGCCCGACAAAACGGATGGCTGGATTGAACAAGAGCAATTACAACAACTGGATCAAGTTTTATCTAAATTCCAACAGCAATTTGTGATTGTTGCATGTCATCATCATCCTTTCGATATGAAATCAAAATGGATTGATCAGCATAAACTGAAAAACACTGAAAATTTAACTGATATTTTAGCCAAATACAGTAATGTGAAAGCTGTCATCTGTGGTCATGTGCATCAAGATTCTTTAAATGAATGGAAAAATATTCAGTTTTTTTCGACTCCTTCAACCTGTGTCCAATTCAAACCTTTGAGTGATGATTTTGCTCTAGACGAAGAAGCACCAGGGTTTCGGGTGCTGCATTTGAAAGCAAATGGTGAGTTACAAACTGAAATTCATCGTACTGAAAATATACAGCAAAAAATTAATGTCGAAATTTCAGGTTATTAACTTTTCATTTTGCTTTTTTTCCATTACTTTATGGCTTCAAAAGGAAGCGTGATAGATTGAATCCAGGCATCAAAGACTATCAAAAAGCACAAAAAGTCTATATGATGACGGCCCTCGAAGGAGAATCTCCTAAGGGTTGGATAAAAACACTTGCATATCACCATATTTTTTGCGTATAGATAATACGTATATGATGAGGAATGCCCTAAATGGCGAATGACAACCAAAATCAAGTCTTGGACGAACAAACTGATGTTGTAGACGAAAAATCTACAAAACGTGTGCGAAAAACCAAGCCAAAAGCGTCAGAAAGTGGTTCTACTGCTAGCTTATTTGGTATTGCACCTTATCAGCCGAAAAAAAATGAAGAATACATGTCCGAAGGACAGCTTGAACATTTCCGCCAGATTTTATTGGCCTGGAAAGAAGAGCTTATGTCTGAAGTGGATCGTACCTTAAACACCATGCAGGATGAAAATACTGCATTGCCTGATGTCAATGACCGTGCGACACAAGAAGAAGAGTTTGCCATTGAACTGCGTACACGTGACCGTGAACGTAAATTAATCCGTAAAATTGAGCAATCAATTGAAGCGATTAAAAATGATGACTACGGTTTCTGTGAAACGTGTGGCATTGAAATTGGTCTGCGTCGTCTTGAAGCACGTCCAACAGCCACCCTTTGTATTGACTGCAAAACTTTAGCAGAAATCAAAGAGAAGCAAAATAACGGTTAATTGTGACTGTTGAGAATCCCTCAGCCGAGCACAGCTCGGCTCTTGCGCATCGGCGAAACGATGTTTCGCTGTCTCGCTACTCAGGCCGGTTTGCGCCATCGCCAACCGGCCCTTTGCATTTTGGCTCACTGATTACGGCTGTAGCCAGTTACTGTGATGCACGTGCGCATAATGGCAAATGGCTGGTTCGGATTGAAGATACCGACATTCCGCGTATTTATCCCGGTAGTGAAGCGCATATCCTGCGTTCAATTGAAGCCTTTCAATTTGAAGCTGATGCAGAAATCATTTTTCAAAAAGACCGTTTGGACCTCTATGATGCTGTCATTGATCAACTGCATCAAAACCATCTGGTCTATGCCTGTCAATGTACCCGAAAAATGCTGGGTTCAAATCATATCTATGCTGGAACTTGCCACGATCTAAACCTGCCTTTTGAGCAGCAAGCCATTCGTGTCAAAGTACCCGATCAGGAAATTTGCTTTAACGATCGCCTGCAAGGAACGCACTGTTCCAATCTGCAACACGAGCTCGGTGATTTTGTGCTCAAGCGTCGGGATGGCATTATTAACTATCAACTGGCTGTGGTGGTGGATGATTACCTGCAAGGCATGACCCATGTGGTTCGTGGTGCAGACCTGCTAGATAACACTGAACGGCAAATCTGGCTCGGTTCCATACTGGGTTATCCAAAACTTGAATATATGCACCTGCCTTTAGCCATGAACGATCAGGGACAAAAGCTCTCTAAACAGAACATGGCGCAAGCCCTCGATCTCAAGCGCGCACCTGAATTACTCCAGCAAGCGATTCGCGCCTTGCATCAGCCAGAAGTCGACTTAGACACTCCAGCACATATGCTCAAGCAAGCCATCGCTCAGTGGGATACCCAACAGATTCCACACACAATGCATCTGCAAGGCACTTATTTATAAAATCAAAAATGCGCTAAGCTAAAAGACAAACTTCAAAAAGAGCTCAGTCTATGTTTTTTATTTTTGGAATGGGTCCGAAAACCAAAGTCATTCAGAAAAGTCAGTTTCTTTGCCCGGTATGCAGAACCAGAAGCGAATATGAATTAAAACAGCAGCGTAATTATTTTTCTTTATTTTTTATCCCACTGATTCCCCTATCTAAAGCCAAAGGAGAATTTGTGAAATGTCTGAATTGTGGAACTGAAATGCCAAGCACAGTGTTAAACCATGCTCAGCCAGATTAGGAATAATAGCCAAACTTAGAGACGGGCAAACTTAGAAGCTGGATTCTTCTTTGCTTGGATTGGCTTTTTGCGTGGTGGCATCAATTTTTAAAATCAAACTGATCATCACCGCACACATAATTAACGATGAACCGCCATAACTGATAAACGGCAGGGTCAAACCTTTGGTTGGCAGCATGCCCATATTCATCCCTGCATTCACCAGAATTTGCAGCAGGAAAATAATACTGATGCCATAGGCCAAGTAGCCTGCGCGCAAATATTGGTGTTGCAACGCACGATGACCGATTTTAATACAGCACACCAGCATCACAAAGGACAAGATCAATACGGTACTGATGCCAAAGAAGCCAAACTCTTCACCTAAAATTGCCAGCATAAAGTCGGTATGGGCTTCAGGGAGATAGGACATTTTCTGGATACTGTGTCCCAGCCCCACTCCGACCCATTCCCCTCGACCAAAGGCCATCAGGGCGTTGGAGAGCTGATAGCCGGTGCCTAGTGGATCAGCCCAAGGATCGGTAAAAGATAGCGCACGTTGTAAGCGGTATGGCTCAAAGACAATCGCGGCAGCTAAACCCAGAATAATCGCCAGCATAAAACCGATAAACTGGATTGGCGGTGCACCGGCTAAAAAGAATACCCCCAAAATCATCAAGACAATCACTGCAGTTGCGCCCAAGTCCGGTTCCGCCAGAATCAAACCGACGGTAATCACCATGACGCCGCCCAAGCGGAACAAACCGGAGAGATTGTTCCGAACCTCTTCTGCCCTGCGCACCACGTAATCGGCGGTGAAAATGGCCATCATGACCTTGGCCACTTCAGAAGCCTGCAAGGTAAAGCCTGCGATCCGAATCCATCGGGTGGAACCATTGACTTCGGTGCCGACGACTAAAACCACCGCCAGCAATAGAATGGTCATAATCCACAATGGAAAGGTATTATTGAACCAGATATTTAACGACACTTTATAGGTCAAAAATGCGGCTACCGCGGCCACAAGAATTGAAATCCCATGTCGGATCACATAGTGAAACGCATTTTCATGTAACCGGTCTGCATAGGGCATCGATGCCGATGCCACCATGATTGACCCGATACACAACAATGCAATCACGCAAAAAATCAGCACATTACGCGGTGTAACTTCAGCGGGGATTTTAGCTCCCCACTCATTATAGACCTGATTAATTTTACTTATGGTCGTCTGAGCTAACCCAGCCATACAACGTTCCTTATCATTCTTCTAAGCAAGTGTGTTCACACATTCAACAAACTGGTGTCCACGTTCACTATAACCTTTAAACATATCAAAACTTGCACATGCAGGTGACAATAGCACCACATCATTGGCTTGTGTATTTTGTTGGCATAATTCAACTGCTTCTTTTAACGATTCCGCATGAAGCAATGTGGTGGTTCCTGCAATGGCTTTTTCAATCACTGCACGATCTTCACCAATCAATACCGCCACTTTGGCATATTTGCTCAGGGCATCACGTAAGGCAGTAAAATCCTGCCCTTTACCTTGACCACCTAAAATAATCGCCACTTTTCCCTGTTGCGGCTCAATGGCAGCGCCCAAACCATCAATTGCAGCTAATGTCGCGCCAATATTGGTACCTTTGGAGTCATTGTAATAACGTACCCCATTCACTTCTTTCACGAATTCACAGCGGTGCTCCAAGCCTTTAAAGGTTTTTAAAGTATTCAGCATCGACTCAAGCGGCAAACCAATTGCCTCGCCCAAGGCCAAGCATGCCAGAGCATTGGCAACGTTATGGGTGCCCTGAATGTACATCTCAGAGCTTTTCAGTAAACGCTCACGACCACGTGCCAACCAGATAGTGCCATCATCTTCTTTTAAGATGCCATATTGATTCATATCTGGGGCATTTAAACCAAAGCTTTGCATCGGTGTCGCATCTGGAACCAAAGGACGAGTCAGTGAGTCATCACGGTTAAACACCACTTTTTTCACCCCTTGGAAAATACGGTGTTTTGCAGTGTGATAACCAAACATATCGCCATGACGGTCTAGATGGTCTTCACTCAAATTAAGCACAACTGCGACTTCTGCGGCCAAATTAGAGGTGG
>JBLZXS010000162.1:0-4501 GCA_050285325.1 Acinetobacter sp. | reverse complement strand
GAAAAAGATGGTGGATTTAGGCGAAGGTATGCCATTGGCAGCACCGACTATGGGAATTGCCTATAATCCACCGGGTTCAAAAGCGACCTATGCAACGGCTGTCTATGCACCGCTGATTGCAGGATTTGGTGCTGAAAATGGTAATGCCGGTAACTATATGGGACAACAGGTTGCCTTAGAACGCATTACCTATTTATCTCCATCAGTGGGTTATCAAGTTAATGACCAACTTTCAATTGGTGGTGGTATTGGTATGTCTTACCAAGCCATGGGCCTCAAAACTGATTTACGTTTCCCTAATGAATTGATTGGTATGTTGCGAATGATCGATGAGGTCGTTTGTACGCCATTTAAAGAAAATTCAGACATTATTACCGACATTCTATTACTCGGGATGTGTAATGCTGAAGAAGGTATGAATCCATTCGGTAAATTCGGTCAAATGCAATTGGCAGTTGAGCAATCCTTAAGTCCAAGTTTTAACTTGGGGGTACTGTGGGAGCCAACGGATGATTTTAGTTTCGGTATGGTCTATCAAAGTGCAGCAAAAATGCGCTTAAAAGGGAAATACCATATTGATAATGCCAAAGCCCCACAAGAATTAATTAAGGGTTTGATGTCATCGCCAACCGGACAAATTTTAGCTGCGATTTTAGGCTTCCCGAACTATATTCCCTCTAGTGAATCCGGTTTGGTGTCCATGGACTTTGAGTATCCTGCGCACTTTCAAGCAGGTATTAAATATAAAGTCATGCCGGATTTACAGGTGAATTTCGATGTAGGCTGGACGGATTACAAGGCATGGGACAAATTTACGTTTGAGTTTGACAGACAAATTTCAGCCTTAAAAGTTGCAAAATTACTTTCAGAAAATGTCAGTGATAGCTCGTTATCTTTACCGCTTGGTTTTACCTCGCCGTGGAGCTTCGGTATTGGTGTGGAATATTCAGCAACCGATCGTTTAAAACTACGAGCGGGTTATGAACCACGTTCAAGTGCCATTCCAGATGGTAAACGAAACACCATGATCCCAATCAACAATTCACAATTATTTGGTATGGGCGTGGGCTATCGTTGGGATGCAGACACCGATTTAGACTTGTCTATCGGTTTCTTACGCAGCCGAGATAATATTCCAGCCAATACCAGTAGTTTAGCCAACCAAACAGGCGTAAATAACTTACTACTTAACCCATACGCGGGCCTGAATGTGAAAACCAATACAAAAATAACCATTCTAGGATTGAACTATAGAACACGTTGGTAAACAAAGGAAAAGAATGAAAGGGAATTTATTGATGAAAACGATACTGACGCTAAGTTTGGCGCAAGTATCGTGGTCATATGCAGGAGAGTTTCATACCATTATTGGCCCTGACGGTCGTCCAATAGTGATTCAACGTGAGCCGCTAAAAGCAGTTGCTGAAAAAACGAATCCAAAACCTGTTTTTGTGCAACAGCAGAGCATACCTGCAGCCCCTGCTGATGAGCAAAAAATGTCATCTGCTACAAGTTCAGTGCAGCGTCCTATTGTTCAGACAGCGGTTGCTACGCCTGAACAATCAGTTAAAACTAGCAAAGTTGCATCAGGTGTACAGAGTAATCTGGATGCAGTGAAAACTACAGAAACACAGACAAAAAGTTTTATGAAGCCGCAAGCTGCAGAAAAAATGCAGTTGCAATCAACACAAATTTCTCCAGTTTCCAGCCAACCTATTATTACTAAAAAGCAAGCTGTACTTCAGCAGCAGACTGTAGCTTCACAAAAAGTCTTAGAAGTAAAACCGGTGATTATTCAGGATGGCTCAGAAAATACTGCTTTTGTGGATATTGATGGGCAGCAATATGTCAAAAATGAATATTTAGAAGATAAAGAATTTAACTTAGAAGGCAAAAAGCGTTTTTACACGATGCCTGAAGGTGTTATTGATCTTAAACATGGTGCTACACGCTTACAAACGGTTGAACGTGAAAAAGGGGTAGGTAAATCTACAATCCAATCCTTATTTAAACGAAGTGTGATGCAAGATACCGGCCCGATTACCTTGGCAAAGACTTATTACCGCGTTTCACAAGCAGAAGCGATTAATGGTTTGGGACAACAATGTTTTTCTGGAAAAAAACTGAAAAAAGTAAAAACCCTAGATTTAAATAAAGATGTGAATTTATGGCCACGTGCACCATTGAATGATGAGTTCGATTTTGAAGTTGCTGCGGTAAATACATCTGTGCAGAATATTCAGTTGAGTTCATATGCATCACGGCAGAATAACCCAACCTTTTATTGGCCTTTTGTAGTGTTCTTAGATGCTAAAGGTTGTGTTTTAGAAGGCGCCGGAGGATATAAAAATCAAGAGGTGGTATCTACCCTCATTCAGCACGAAAAAATAGAAGGGGTGCTGCATGTGCCTGCAAACAGTAAATATATATTGCTGACGCCTTTGGCTTCAGCCATTGATGTCGATAATCGTGCTTTAACTAATCATGGGCAAATTAAACTTGTTGCAATCCGTTAGGGACAGAATAAAAGAGAGTCAGGATGAACATAACTAAATATAAATTACCTTTTGCAGCAACTGCATTAGTGATGGCTTTAACGGGGTGTGGAGGTGAAAGTGCCAACGTGACCCCTGAGGTATATGACGACAGTACGGCCAATGGGGCCTGTCAAACCAAAACAGCAGGCTGCGTTGAGTTTGCCTTGGATTATCCATTAAACGGTTTAAATTTCACATGTAGTAGTGACACCCAGAACCGCTTTACCACGCTGTTTGATCCAAATAATGGTGCGGCAACGGGCGCGTGTAAGAATACAGATGATATTACCTTTTTCTTACGTAGTGAAAAAGACAATAAAATTGAATTAGGCACCATGCCGATGCGTAATATCGCCAATGTGAGTGTATCTCAATTGCCACGTTTAACCTTATTGGATATTGCAGCAGGAATTCAAGGCAGAGCTGCGCAAAAATTATCCCCTGATGATGCAACGGTTAAAGTAGCCATTCGTTTAGTGCGCCTAATTCAAGCAGTTGGCTTGCAAAGTCGGCAGATTGTCAATGCACGTGATATTCAACCGATCAGTATTAGCGATGCGGAGCGTAAAAAATTAGAGCAAATCACTACATTAATTACGACAGCGCAATTTAAAGGCTTATCGGATAAAGATTTTGCTGATGCAGTCAAACCTTGGGTAGATATTTCGCAGGTCTCAGATGCAGAGGCTTTTGACGTGATTAATCAATTGATGCGCATTACTACAGCAGCCGTGTATCAACCTGAATTCTCATTATTTTCGAGTACTGAGGTATTGGGTAGTACCTTAAGCGGTTCGGAAGGTTTAGTCGGTTGTAACAAGGAAGAATGTAAGGCAGAAGATACATCGGCAACCCATCTGGTAGGTCACTTTATTGTGATGACGGATCGTCAGGGCAAAAGCTTTGGCAGCGGTTTACAATGGCGCGGTAAAGCCGGTAGCGACTTGACGACCATTGGTGGTGTGAATGCACAACTGATTCGTAAGGTCAAACCGGTACAAATGACCGCGACTGCACAAGATACCTGGATTCATCCAATTACCAAGGCGATTAATAAGAATCCTGATCTAACCACGCAATCTGGTTTCCAATTCAATGTAGCCGATAGCAATTCACTGCCATTGACCGTGACTCAGGGTAAATTGTTTAATGACTATATGATTGCCGGTAAAGAGCGTTTTTATAAACTGCTGACAGGTAAAAAAGAAGTTACCGAAGAAGATAAGAAAAATTATGGTCTATGGCAACAGCAGGTCAATGGTGAAACCTTTAAAGGCACACTCGATCTATATAAAATTTACCCAATCACCTATTTAGACAGCAAAGTGTTTAAATCGGAAATAATGTCAGCAGTGGGACGTATATTTTCCCATTGTACGCAGATTTAATCTTCAAATTTACTGATACCTCAGTCAATACCGTGAAACTCGGTATTGCGATTGACCGTAATGGCGATATTCGCACCAATATGAAAGACAAGCCTGCCACGGTCACGGATTCCTCTGGCACAATCATTGATATGTCGACTGGAATAAATGGTTGTAGTGGTACGGATGTACTCGCTAGTGACATGATTGATAGTAACAATGTACAGCAGTATCGTATTGGAACCACGGGTCGTGCATTTACTAGCTCTGGCACGGATGGCAATAAAATCTCAATTCGTATGATCCTGGCGGACAAAGTGTTCCAAAGCCTGGATGGTGCATTGATTGGTATGAACTCGAGTATTCAGACCTCACCAAATTCGGGTGATTCTATTGTGATTGGCGGTGCATTATTGAACTTAAATCGTTTATTGGCAATGAGATCGGGGGGTAAACCGGCCGTGGATGATGTGCCTTTTAAAGACTCTGCTGATAATGCAGTGAAGTGGGCAAATAGTTTTGCCAGCTTCCAAAGCATTTATAGCGCGGTGGATCCTACCGACCAAGATGCTAAACAATGGTCGAAATTCAGTGGGG
>JBLZXS010000161.1:0-6617 GCA_050285325.1 Acinetobacter sp. | reverse complement strand
AAAGCAGGCTTCCACGGGCCGGGTAAAATAGCTGCAATTACCTTGAGACGTTCAGTTTTGGCCAAAAGTCCGTGACTGAAACTGACCGATTCATGCTGGTTATCTGCACCATAGCCCGCGGTGAAGCGAATTTGAGTCAGGGCATAATCAAAGCCATTTTTTTCAGCCGCTTGGGCTAAGCGTACATTGTACTCATAGCTCCAGTCGGTACGCTGTTCGATATTACTGACCACCAAGCCACCACTGACATTCGGTACCCAGTAAGCAAAACTAATCTTTTTATTTTGTTGTGACATTTTGGATACCCTCCAGATGGATTGGTTTATTTATGCCACTTGGGTTTTCGGTGCTTTTTTATGATGCAAACGAGATTCTGCGGCATCTAAACTTGGCACTGCGGCAGAAGGTAAAACGTCTTCTTGTTCAATCTGTTTATTGATGCCGAGGTTCTGATTCGCCAGCTGGGTTTTCTCTTTTACCACTTCGGCACGTTGACCTTTGGCTGGTGCCCATTCAAGAATGGGTAAAGCACGTGCCACTGCCAAAGTAATCCGGTCACGCAAGAATTCACTGTGAATGGTATATTCAGGGGTAAAGTCTTTATCGGTTGCATACACGCCAATCGGTAAAGTTTGCGCCTGAAAGAAGCTGAACAATGGACGAAGTTGATGTTCAAGTACCAAGGCATGACGTTCACTACCACCCGATGCTGCCAGAAGAACCGGAACATCTACCAGGGCCGTTTGTTCTACGAAGTCGAAGAAGTGTTTGAATAAACCGGTGAACGATGCGCGGTAAACCGGTGTACCTACGATTAATGCATCGGCAGCTTCCACAGCAGCCAAGTCATCCTGTACACGCTGTGGCAGTTGGTTGCGATAAATTGCACCACCCAACAAATGTCCAATTTCACTGAATTTAATAAAATGTACGTTAATTGGCGTTGCTTGACCCAGTTCATTTAAAATTTCTTGAACCAAAGCTTCAGTTTTTGACGGGTTGTTTAAACCACCAGATACAGCAACAATATTTAAGGGTTTTTGCGTATTTAAAATAGACATTTTGGAATAACCTAAAACAATAAAATCTCGGAATGTTTTTATTAATCAACACCTGAGATATTCTGTAAAATAAGCAAATACAGAAAAGTTATCTGATTTTAAGATATAAAGGAAATTGCCATTAACTAAGCTTTAAAAGGTAAGTAATCCTTTGATTTATAAATTTATATTGATTTTTAATAAGCATTTTTCTTTATGCGATAAAATTTATATCAAAATGTGATTAGATTTTATGATTTTTAGCAAAACTTAAAAAAAAGTCATTTTTTTTCAAAATAATGCCATATCGGGTGAAAAAAGTGATTCCTTGCATATCCTTAACAGCGATTGTGTGGTTAGAATAGTCCTACTGTGCTCCAGATCTTTCATGTCGCTTATGAATATTTTAATCGTTGATGACCATCCGTTGTTTCGTCATGCTTTAATTCAGGCCGTTCGTTACAGTTTACCGCAAGCTCAAATTCATGAAACCGCTGCAGTAAATGAGCTTTATGAACGCTTGGATAATGGACCAGAACCGGATTTGGTTTTATTGGATTTAAATTTACCAGGCGCTTCGGGCTTTTCAGCTCTTATTCACGTCCGTGCACAATATCCTTCAATTCCAATTATTGTGGTTTCTGCACATGAAGAAACTTCAATTATTCAACGTGCGATTGCGCATGGTGCAATGGGTTATATTCCTAAGTCGGCGCATCCAAGCCATATTGGTGAGGCGATCCGCCAGGTACTGGAAGGCGAAATCTGGTTACCGCCAAACTTGCCAGCCAACCTGAATTTCGATCCACGTGCAGCAGATGAAACTGCACTGGCAGAACGTATTCAATCGCTCACACCACAACAGTTCCGGGTCTTGATGATGGTGGCGGAAGGCTTACTGAATAAACAGATCGCCTATGAACTGGATGTCTCTGAAGCAACCATTAAAGCGCATGTCACGGCTATTTTCCGTAAATTGAATGTGCAAAACCGTACTCAGGCGGTATTGGCAATCAGTGCTTTAAATATTGAAGAAAAGAAAATGTAATCTGCTAAATCCAGCAGTAAATAGAAAAAGGCACTTAATTAAAGTGCCTTTTTTATTGCGAGGTTTATTGCGCGAGATGTTTTCAAAGTCAAAGCATCTAGTGTTTTACATTACGCGACACAGCTTTGTCTGGGAGTGTGGTCTGTGCAAAATAATGGATTTAATGCACATTGCAGGTCATCAATTTGCTCTTGAGAAACATAGGCTTTTTCTTTCAGATATTCAGCCACGCTGTCATCTCGTAAACTTAAGAATGCTGCATCATAGACGCCTAAATCGACAAATAAAGCCGCAGTTTCCAAACTGTTAAAACGGTCTAAATAAACATCACTGCCATACAGCAGGAAAATATGATCTTCATTGGCATGAGCATTGACATCCAAACGCTTTGCCAATTCAAAAGGCGGGGTTTTGATAAACAGAAGATCTGACAGTTCATCAAACTGGGTAGTGTCGAGCAGATTTTCGTCGGTTTTGACTTTACCTAGCCATGCTTTAAAGACCAGTACCGCACCGCCACGCAATAACATGCTCCAAATCTGGTGACGTACCTGATCGGTTAAGTCTTTAGATTCGGCTTTTAAGGATTGGATCAGCTTATCTTCCTGTTCCGCCAGTCGATCAAATAGACCCATGCCTTGAGGTTTATAGGCGGCAGGGCTGAAAACATCAAAATTCAGCTCATCGAACACCTGTAATGCAAGCGGAACAGCACTTTGATACAAGGTGTTTAATGCTTGAATGTGAATATCCTTTAAGTGGCTGGGCTTAAAGAGTTCCGTCCATTGAATTTCGGGTAACAGGGCATTGGCACCATATTGACGGTGAAATTGTTGCCATTGATCTATGTTATGGCTTTCAGCTTCAGAAATGTTCATCTTTCAATTCCTCTATTTTTCTATGATGATCAGTTTCTTTAGCAGCGTGTTGATGGCCGTATCGGTGGAGATATGAACTGATCGTTTCTTGGTCTTATATATGAGCCAGGAAAGCGACGAACGGAATAAGACTAAAGTTCTAGATTCGAAATTTTAATAAAGAAGTTTTTTAAAAATAATGTCTTGCAAAATTGTAACTAAGTATACAAGTGTATATTTAAATTTTGATGTTCTTTGCCATAGAAAATGCCGGCTTGGAGTTTTTGGTCAATCTATCTGGGCCTAAAACAAGACTTTTTAAGCAGTTTGGCCTAAATGAAAAAACAAATTGCCAGTGCAGGTAATAAAAAGTGTATTTGAGTAACAAGACGTCCATTTCACTCATTTGAAATGGACGTTTGAGTTTAAAGTTGAGGCTTAAGAACTCGAAATTTTTAAGCCTGATAACCATGACCGAAGCGATGCCGGTTTTAACGGTTTTTTCAGCAGCACAATATTCAGTTCTTTCAAATATTGTGGAAGTTCAGGGTCAGAATCTGCAGTAATCAGCGCCACAGGAACTTGCTCTTGACGATTTTCCAGAATGAAATCGAGACCGATTTTACCGTTATTCAAATGCTGATCGACCAGCCACACTTGAATATTTTCTTGCTGAATCAGTTCTAGCGCCTGTTCAGGTTCCGTCGCTTTAAAGACTTGATAGCCCCATTTGGTCAGTAATGTAGACATCCCTTCTAAAATGGTTTCATCATTATCCAGGCATAAAATTTTATAGGCTTTGCTTTTCAGCGGAATCGCCTGGACTGGTGTTGCTACCACTTTTGGTGCTTCCACAATCGGTACTTCAATCATAAAGCAAGAGCCTTTGCCATATTCGGAATAGACGTGTACCGGATAGTCCAGCATGCTGGTCATGCGTTGAACAATGGCCAGACCGAGTCCCAGACCTTGTTCACCCCAAGGAGAGGTATGACCGCAGCGCTCGAATTCCTGAAACAGCTTGATCCGTTGTTCTTCAGCAATACCCGGACCGGTATCCCAGACACCAATCCGAATGTTGTTGGGTTTATCGCTTGAACGCAGCACACCGACAATCACCCGACCTTTGGCAGTATAACGCAAGGCATTGCTGACAAAGTTCTGAATAATACGGCGAATCCATTGTGGATCGGTATCAATCCAGAATTGCGCATCATGCACACTGAATTTAATTCCGCGTTGTGCAGCGATGGATTTAAATTGCAGTTCTAAATCACTAAGTAAGTCATGTAGAGGATAAGACTGACGTTTTGGCTGAATTGTTCCGCCTTCCAGACGGGCAATATCCAGCAAGGCTGACAGCATGCTTTCTGCACCATGTAAGGCGCGATCAAGTTGTTGCAGGGTCTTGCGATCTTCATCCGACTGAACGCTTTGTTCCAAAGCAGTACTAAACAAACGTGCAGCATGCATTGGCTGTAGCAAGTCGTGACTTGCCGCTGCAATAAAGCGACTTTTTGACATGTTGGCACGATCGGCCTGTTCGCGTGCCAGTTGTTGCTCGGAAAGCGCATTGGCAAGCTGTTGGGTACGATCTTGAACTCGTCCTTCCAGCACCGCTTCGTTTTCACGGAACGCGGTAATGTCGGCAAAAGTTGTTACGAAACCGCCACCTTCAATCGGATTGCCGCGCATCTGAATGACCCGGCCATCTTTACGAATCCGTTCAAATTCATGTGCGCTCCCCATGGCCATCCAGTGAATCCGTTTCCGAACGTGTTCTTCCACCGAACCCGGTCCACATTCACCACGTTCCGCGTTATAGCGAATTAAATCGGAAATTGGACAACCGACATAAACAATGTCTTTTGGATAATCAAACAGTTTCAGATATTGATTATTCCACGCCACCAGACACATGTTTTCATCCACCACACTCACCCCTTGGGTCATATGGTCAATCATGGTCATGATCAGGTTTTGGTTAAATCGCTGCCATTGTGAGGCTTGATCCAGAATATTTGCCACTTGGCCGAGGGCTAAGCCATTATTCACCATCGCCGTTGTGAGCAGGGTACGTGCAGAAGCCGAACCAATGGTGCCTGCCAGATATTGCTCGGTGAAACGCCACCACATGCCATTGGCGCTGCTGTTTTCATTCAGGATGACATTGTTTTGTGCGCAAAATTGGCGGAAAGCTTGGGTGGTGGGTCCTTCACCTGTAATCCGTTTGGCCAAGGCAATTAAATCTCCAACCTTTAGACGGGCCACATCATGATTGAGGTAGCTAATATCAGTCGAGCTGGTGTGTGCGGGTAAGGGTTTGGTTTCATAATAGAAGAAACTTTCCGCCTGAATTTGTTCTGCAATACTCGGACGGAAAATTCGTGACACCCAAACATAGAGCAGGATATTCAGACCTAAAGACCAGACCACGCCATGCGTGAGTGCGGCAAAAGACTGAAAACCGAGTAAGGCTTCAGGACGTAACCAGTTAATTCCCAAAGGTCCCAGCGTCAGGAATTGTTGGGTAAACTGATTATATTCGGCAGGCAAACTACGCAGTACCGTCGGTAACAGCAAGGTATATGCCCACATTATAAAGCCAGTAATCAGACCTGCATACACCCCTTGTTTACTGCCGCCACGCCAATAGAGTCCACCAATCAGTGCAGGGGAGAATTGGGCCACCGCACTAAATGCCAGCAAGCCAAAAACAGAAAGCTGGTCAATGTCATTGAAGAAATGGAAGAACAAAAAGCCGAGTAACATGACCGCTAAAATACAGACACGACGGGTAAATTTCAGTACCAACGGTAGACGTTTATCGTGACGAGAAAGTATGCCGGTGCGCCAGAGGGCCGGCATAATCAGGTCATTACTGAGCATAATCGACAACGCAACAGACGACACCAGCAGCATGCCGGTGGATGCAGAAAAACCGCCCAGAAAGGCCAATAACGTTAACCATTCCTGGTTATAACTGAGCGGTAATGACAGTACAGCAACATCGGGAATGGCTAAAAAATGCGGTGCTGCATGTAATGCCCAACTGGCAATCGGAATAATCGCGATGGTGGTCAGAATCAGATAAGTGGCAAACCAGCGGCGTGCCCCACGAATATGTTTTTCATCGCGGAGTTCAACTACAGCGACATGGAATTGACGCGGTAAACAAATGATTGCGAGTGCGGCCAATACCGTCTGTACCCAAAAAGTTTCAGGTACACCAAACAGTTGAACCTCTTTAAAGGTATCTACCACATCACTTGAAATTTGACCCAGATTTTCCGGAGAATCAAATACAAAAAACAAAGCCACACACAGCAAAGCGAAGAGTTTTACAAAGGACTCAAATGCCACTGCCAACATTAAACCGCCATGTTGTTCGGTATTGGCAATTTGCCGGGTTCCAAAAATCATCGCCAAAATGGCCAATACCCCAGTCAAGAACAGCACGCCATTGGTGGTACTTTCTATGCCCGAGTCCTGCTGCAGAATTACCGCAGCACTTAAGGCAATGGCTCTGAGCTGCAAGGCCAGATAGGGAATAATGGCAATGACTGCAAGAATCGTCACCAAGGAGGCCAGGGTACCACTTTTACCATAACGTGCCGCGACAAAGTCAGCAATTGAAGAAATCGCATGATGTTGACGTACCCGTCCCAGGCG
>JBLZXS010000160.1:0-11988 GCA_050285325.1 Acinetobacter sp. | reverse complement strand
TGGGGTTGACACCATTTTTGTAGCTAAAGTTGATCGGATCAATAATATATTTATTTTTAGCTTTCCCGATGTCCTCTTTAACTTGTGGTAAAACGACAACAAATTCTGAACCAAAACCATCACGGCGGTTAATCGAACGTAAACCTGAAAAATTCAGGTTATAGCTTGAAAGCAGTTGCTCGATTTTTTGCTGTTTCAGTTGAGGATAGTTTTCGAAATCAATACTGTAGATGCTTTTGCCCACTTTAATCTGTTGTCCTACTTCAGTGGGTTTGTGACGTAACGCATAAGCCGAAACCAGCTTGGCTATGGCTAGATTATAAAAGTCGCGAATCTGGACTTGCCTGTTATCAAAAATACGGTCTTGTGGTCCACGTTTGGTTTTGAACATATAGGCATAACTATAACGAATACTTTTATCCAGCATATAAAGTTGCTGGTCTAAACATTTGTCATAAGTCACTTGCTGAAGCTGTTTTTTTTCTTCTGACTTGGTACTGGTCAATATACCAGTTTTACAATCACTTGAATTTTCAAAAGTTAACGCTTTGGCAAGGTAAACCTCACTGGCGGTAGATAAAAGCTGTTCGTCTAGAATTTGAGGAATCTGTTGCAGTTCTCGAATGCACTCTTCGGGTTCATTCGAACAAATGTTCGCTTCACGTCCCGTCATCGAGAGCACATTTAAACTGGCCTCACTTAATTTATTGCGCGTTAAAATACTTTCTCGTTCATTCGCAATAGTAACATTTATGCCCTGACTTTTTACACTGACCACCTGACAGCCAGTGAGGAGATAACTACTGAATAGCGCTGCAAATAAAACTTTGTATATCTGTTTTGGCATAATAATAGTCTGCAGTATGTATTTTTTGAGTTTGATTCATCATACGATAATTCTTCTAATTATCAATCCATAGACATAAAAATAGACCGTACTGGACGGCCTGCTTTTACTTTGGTCTAGCTCTAAATATTAAGATGCTTTAGGTGTAGTAAGGATTTGCCATACATTCCAGCGACCTTGTCTTTCAATTTCAGCAATTAAACGGTCAGCCACTTCAGTTTCTTGCGGATATTTAACTTTGTAATTTTTCAAAGTCTGAATCGCATTTTTCTTTTGTTCCATGGCAATGTAGTTATTTGCCGCAGACAGATAAGCTTCCTGTACGCCCGCTTTCATTGCTTTATCTAAATAAGGAATCGCTTCACGCTGACCGCCGCCTTCAGATAGACCAAAACCAAACCAGAAGTTTGCTTCAGCATCTTCTTGGTTGATTTTTAAAATGCGTTGCGCATAAGTTAAAGATTTAGTGGTATAGACTGAACCCAAGTCCAGGTTACGTGCCATCACACTGGCTTTAAATGCACGAATGAGAACATCAAAAGATGCATTATCTCTAGAAGCTAAAGTATCCAGTTGTTGCGTCAATTCTTTTAACTTGGCTTCAAAACCTTTACGTTCCTGACGTTCAGTGAAACGAGGCGGGTAGTGACGTGCTTTACCTTCAACCAATTGTAAAAAATCATCAATTTCGGTGACATCAATTTCATTGTCACCGGCAAGTACGGCAAATTTCAAATTACGTGTATTGCTGTTTACGGTCGGGATAATCAGTTTATTGACATCTAGAGTGACTTTCTTGGAAGGGTCACTTTGCAGATTCACTTCCATTTTTGTTACCGGCTGCGCTGCGGCCTGTTTTAATGCAATTTCAAATGGAGGAGGAGCATCGTAGTTAAATGGATTTAGTGCATAGAACGGAGCAGTCAAATCAGGTTCTGTAAAAATGATCGGACTAGTCGGTTTTTTGTCTTGTTTAGGGGTTGTGCTACATGCAGAAAGTAAAGAAACCGCTATTAATGTACATGCCAAAGGCTTAAGGGTCATATGGATCATCCATTCATTTAATTTTAAAATTGATCTGGGTCTTTTGACATTTCATAAATGGCTTGTACTGTACGCTAAAATTGAACAGATGAAGTGTCAATAAACCCAACTTGCATGTTTGTCAGTCTAAGAAAACTCTGATAAACACGCAAGTTAGCAATTGTGAAGATTCACATAAGCACTTTAGGCTTTAGATTGACTGCTTTGCGCTTCACATTCACGGCGCACATCTTCAATAATTTTAAGTTCTTCAACACTAAACGGTTGTTCATCATGCTGTTTTTTAAAGCTAGGATCGAGTAAAGATAAACGCTGACATAAAGTATTCATGCGTTTCTCATTATGTTGAATCCGATCCAGTAGAACCCGCATACCATCTAAAATAGGATCAGACTGATCTTGTGTAGCCGCATAAGGTTGGAAACCAATACTCTCTGCATAATCACGGCGACGTGCTTCTTCAGCATCTTTCGGTTTGTCTTTGGTGATAAAGCGGGCTGGATTACCAACGGCTGTGGTATCCGGTGGAACTTCTTTGGTCACTACCGCATTGGAGCCGACTTTGGAGTTTTTACCGACAGTAAAAGGTCCAAGAATTTTTGCCCCGGCACCCACCACCACACCATCTTCCAAGGTAGGATGACGCTTACCTTTATTCCAGGTGGTACCGCCTAAGGTGACGCCGTGATAAAGCGTAACATCATCCCCAATTTCGGCAGTTTCACCAATCACCACACCCATACCGTGATCGATAAAAAAGCGGCGGCCAATTTTTGCACCCGGGTGAATTTCAATACCGGTGGCAAAACGGCTAAAAGAAGACAACAGGCGAGCAGAGCCTTTACACTCTTTTTGCCAAAGTTCATGGGCAATACGGTGCATAATCAGCGCGTGTATGCCGGGATAAGTTGTTAGAACTTCTAAGGTGTTTCGAGCTGCAGGATCGCGCGCGAATACAGCCTGGATGTCTTCTTTGAGCTGTTTAAGCATTAGGTTGATCCTCTGAAGAATCTGTTGTTTTGTCTGTAGATTTTTTCCATTTCCCACTATTCATGGCTTGTACACGAGTAAATATGCCACGAAGTAAATGGTATTCCATACGGTCTAATTGTATACGTCCAAATAGACGACGCAAGCGTAAAGGCAATAAACGTGGGTTTTTTGGATCCATAAATTCAATTTCTGCCAACATTTTTTCAATATGCGGGTAGAACTGTTCCATCTGTTCATGTGTGACCAAGGGTTCATCCCAGTGCATCGACTCAGTATCGGTCACTTGCATGGTTGCTTCCGGATCTTCTTTCTGTTCGGTCAGTGCCATGGCTGCCATACGCATTTCATAGCAAATCACCTGAATGGCTTGGGCAACATTGAGTACGCCGTAATCGTCATTGACTGGAATGGTGACGTGATAATTGGCCATAGCCAATTCTTCATTGGTCAAGCCACGGTCTTCACGACCAAATACAATCGCAATTTCCTGTTGATCTTTCACTACTGCATTGAGCGATTTTTCCGCAGCAGGGCGGGCATCCAGCAAAGGCCACGGAATGGTACGGCTACGGGCACTGGTGCCAAAAACCAGATGACAGTCTTTAATTGCGTCTTCTAAAGTCGGCACAATTTCAATCTGCTCAATTAAATCTACTGCACCCGCAGCCAAAGCATTGATGTCCGGATGTGGATAGGTTTTAGGTTCAACCAGTACCAGCTTGGATAAGCCCATGGTTTTCATTGCACGTAAAGCACTACCGATATTCGCAGGTAAGGTGGTATTGACCATGACAATACGCACATGGGAGAGATGTGCTGAAACAACAGCATTGTCAACTTGACTCATAATGTGTCCGATTTGAATTTAAATATTTAAAAATTAAGAATATTGGTTGGCTTCTGCCTGATACAGATCCATCGCATCATCCATGCTGATATTGGCCGGTGGCGGTGCAATCTGGACGGGTTTGCCCTGATGATGCACAGCCTTGGCGGCTTTGGATTTCACCTGGTATTCAATATGGATGACATCTTTACCAAAATAATCGCGCAATTTTGCCAGCAGTTCATCCTGTGGTGCAACTTTCCAATTCAGACCCAAGTGAACTTCCGCTGAAGCATAGGGATAATCAATTTGTAATTGCATTGGAATATGATTACACATATCGACATTACAAAATGGAAGCAGAATCTTTTGTAAATCCTGACTCAATGTTTTGCTCAGATGTTCACTATTCAGTTTGATCTGGATGCTATTGGCACGTTTCTGGCGAATATCATTCAGGCTGAATGCCTTGGTTAAACGTCCCATTGGACGATCATAGCCTTCACGTTCATAAATTTCGCCTTCAATCACCACCACACGGTCGGCTTGAATGACATCTTTAAAACGTTGGAAGCGTTCATGGTTGGCAGAAACTTCTATACGTGCCGTACCATCATCTAAAGTCACCATCATGCGGTTCGGGAAGTTGGCAACATCCACCACCAGTCCGGCAAATACCGTGGTGACTCCGCGACGTGTCGGGGTTAATTCATTGATTCGTAACGGAATAAAGGACTTTAACTCTGGACGATAAACATCAATCGGGTGTCCGGTTAAATATAAGCCAAGGGTGTCTTTTTCGCCTTTAAGACGGACTTCATCTGACCATGGTTTTACCGGTTTGGATGGTTTGCGCTGAACTTCTTCAACTTCACCAAATAAATCCATAATCCCGGTTTCGCGATTAGAGCGTGCCTGTTCCGCCGCTTGAACCGCTTCAGGCAATTGCGCCATGATGCTGGCACGATCAATGCCCAAACAATCTAAAGCACCTGAACGGATGAGTGCTTCTAAAGTTCGTTTATTGATTTTTTTCAAATCAATACGATGACAGAAATCAAATAAATCTTTGTAAGGACCATCCTGCAAACGTGAGTCAATTACCGATTGCATGGCTGCTTCACCCACGCCTTTAATTGCACCTAGGCCATAAACAATGGTTTTTTCATCACTGGCATGGAACTGGTAAAAAGACATGTTAATGGAAGGAGGGAACACTTCTAAGCCATTAATTCGGCAGTCATCAATCAAAAATACAATACTGTCGGTATTCTGCATTTCCGAAGTGAGTACTGCTGCCATAAATTCAGATGGATAATAGGCTTTTAACCATGCAGTCTGGTAAGCAACCAGAGCGTAAGCGGCAGCATGCGATTTGTTGAATCCGTAACCTGCGAACTTTTCCATATAGTCAAAGATATGGTTGGCAGTGGCTTCATCAATGTCTTTTTTCGCCGCACCTTCAATAAAGATTAGACGCTGCTTGACCATTTCTTCAGGTTTCTTTTTACCCATGGCACGACGTAGCATGTCCGCACCACCGAGGGTATAGCCGGCACAGTACTGTGCGGCCTGCATGACCTGTTCCTGATAAACCATAATCCCATAAGTCGGCTCAAGTACGCCTTCCAATAAGGGATGCAGATATTCAAACTCGCCACCATGCATACGATGGATAAAGTCGGGAATAAGATCCATTGGACCCGGACGGTACAAGGATACGAAGGCAATAATTTCTTCGAACTTGCTTGGACGCGCCTCTTTCAGCATTTTTTTCATGCCGACGGATTCAAACTGGAAGATCGCCGTGGTATTGGCATTTGCGAAAATTGAATAGGCTTTGGCATCATCTAGCGGGATATGCGCAATATCCACGGTTTTTTCAGGCCCAACGCGTTTATTAATATTTTGAATCGCATCTTCAATCACAGTCAGGTTACGCAGACCCAAGAAGTCGAATTTGACCAAACCTGCTGATTCAACATCGTCTTTATCGAATTGAGCGACTCGGTTGGTGCCATCTGCATCGCACATCACTGCCGAATAATCGGTAATTTTACCGGGTGCAATGACCACACCACCGGCATGTTTACCGGTATTACGGGTAATGCCTTCGAGTTTGAGGGCCATTTCCCAGATTTCAGCCGCATCATCATTGTCTGGGTTAGACGGATTAGTGACGATATCTTTAAGCTGAGGTTCCATGTCGATGGCACCACGCAGGTCTACACCGAGCGGTTTGGTCGGAATCAACTTCGAGATACGGTCTGCAAGTCCGTAAGATTTACCCAGTACACGGGCAACATCTCGGATGGCACCTTTTGCGGCCATGGTTCCGAAAGTGGCAATCTGTGATACTGCATCACGGCCATAATGACGGGCCACATAGTCAATCACCCGGTCACGACCTGCAATACAGAAGTCGATGTCAAAGTCGGGCATTGAGACACGTTCAGGGTTCAAGAAACGTTCGAACAGCAGGTCATAACGCAGTGGGTCAAGATCGGTGATTTTCAGGCTGTAGGCCACCAGTGAGCCCGCACCTGAACCACGGCCCGGACCGACCGGTACGCCATTATTTTTAGACCATTGGATGAAGTCCATTACGATCAGGAAGTAGCCCGGGAATCCCATGTTCAGGATCGTACCAATTTCGTAAGCTAGACGTTCATCATAAACTTTTCGAATTTCTGGCCAGTCTTCATCACGTTTTTCAACAGGATAAAGAAAGTTTAGGCGTTCTTCCAAGCCTTCTTTAGAAATATGTTCAAAGAAGGTATCAATGGTATGACCTTCTGGAATGGGAAAGTCGGGAAGGTCATTGAAGCCTAAACGCAAGCTAACATTACAGCGTTTGGCAATGTGGTAGGTGTTTTCAATTGCGGTTGGAATGTCTGAAAACAGTTCAGTCATTTCCTCGGCAGTTTTGAAATATTGCTCAGGACTGTAAGAACGTGGGCGACGGTTATCACCGAGGACATAGCCATCAGCAATACAGACACGGGCTTCATGCGCTTCATAGTCAGTCTGTGCAATAAAATGCACATCATTATGTGCCACAACACCAATATTATATTTTTGAGCCAGCTTAACCGCTCCTGCAATGAAACTTTCTTCATCCGGTCGATCGGTACGGGTCAGGGCCAAATACACCCGATTATCAAATTTTTCAATCCATTCTTCTAGCAGTGCTTCAGCTTTTTGTGGATTGGATGAATTGAGCATTTTGCCGACATCACTATGCATGCCTAACAGCACGATGATGTCTTGATTCTGCTCAAGCACCCATTCTTTTTTTACACAAGGAATATCAAGCTGTTGACCTTCAATAAAGCCACGCGAAACAATTTCGGTCAGACTGCGCCAACCTTTATTGGTCATGGAAAGCAGGGTTGCTTTATGTTCTGCATCATTCAGGCGAATTACACTGCCCAAAATCGGTTTAATGCCTTTATCCAGGCACTTTTTATAAAATTTAACTGCGGCATGCAAGTTGGACAGATCTGTTAATGCCAAAGCTGGCATTTCATCATTCACTGCAGCTTTCATAAGATCAGGTATACGTACGATCGATTCCGTAATTGAAAATTCTGTATGTATACCAAGATGAACAAAGTGCATAAATGAGTCCCTGCAAAAACTGACGGCTATTTTAGCATGCTCTGAATGTGGGAATGGCTTAATATTTACCAAATTTCAAGTAGATTTTTGATCGTAATATTGGATATGGCTGATGTTTTAATTGATAAAATCAGAAATTGGATTCTTTTTAAGCAGAATATTTTTGCCAAATAAAAACCCTCTAAGCGAGGGTTTTAAAGATTTAAGATCACCCGTATTTATCTTAACTTGGCGAGCCATTCACCCATGGTCTGAACAATTTGCACCAAGAGTAGAAGCACAATGACGGTTAAAATGACCACGCTGGTATCAAAGCGTTGATAGCCATATGAAATCGCCAAATCACCAATACCACCGGCACCGACTGCACCGGCCATCGCTGTTGCACCAATTAAACTGATGGTCGCCGTGGTTAAATTTAAAATCAGTGAACTGCGCGATTCAGGCAAAATAAACTTGAAAATAATCTGTAAAGGCGTGGCACCCATCGCTTGAGCAGACTCCACGATCCCTTCATTTACTTCTAATAGTGAAGTTTCAATCAGACGTCCCATATATGGACCAATATAGATAGTCAGTGGAACAATCGCTGCCCATGTGCCAATTGAAGTGCCGACTAAAAATTTGGTTAAGGGAATTACTGCAATCAGCAAAATAATAAAGGGAAGGGAACGCAGTGCATTCACAATCGGGTTGAGAATATGATAAACCGCACGATTGGGAAGAATTCCCTCAGGACGAGTAACCAATAAGATAATGCCCTGAATAAAACCCCAGATTCCGCCAAAAAGCATGGCGAAGAACACCATGTGAAAAGTTTCTTGTAATGCTGTAACGAACTGGTCGATCGACAGGGAACTCTGCCAAAAAGGTGCGGTCAGTTCAGTGAGCCATTGTACGATTAAATCTCTCATACCTGATCTCCTGAATGTTCAACTTGAACACCATTTTGTTGTAAAAATTCAATGGCTTGCTGGATAACTACCGGGTCACCCAATAACTGGATAAACATTTGTCCAATTACTGTGCCATTAATTTCGGTCATGTTGGCAAACAGGATGTTTAAACTGATATCAAACTTCTTAATCACCGCTTGAATAACTGTTTCTTGTGCAGAACTGCCCAGAAATTTTAAGCAGTAAATACTGTTATGATTCTGATTTTCAAGGTTGTTTAAAATATTCACCGGCAACTGTTGCTGTAGCACGGTTTGAATAAAGTTTTTAGTGGTTGGATGCTGCGGCTGACTAAAAATATCGAGGGTTGAACCGGTTTCAATCACTTTGCCTTGTTCCATCACCGCGACATAATCACAAACCGTTTCAATTACATCCATTTCATGGGTCACCATCACAATCGTGATGTTCTGTTCTTGATTGATTTTTTTGAGTAAGGCTAAAACAGATTTGGTGGTTTGCGGATCGAGTGCGGAAGTTGCTTCATCACAGAGTAAAATTTTAGGATGATTGGCGAGCGCGCGGGCAATACCGACACGTTGTTTCTGTCCACCCGAAAGCTCATCCGGAAAAGCATCTTTTTTATGCTTCAGGTCAATAAACTCAAGTAATTCGTTTAGGCGTTTTTCACGTTCAACTTTGCTTATACCCAAAAGTTTTAGCGGCATTTCAATATTTGCAGCCACTGTTTTGGTTTGTAAAAGGTTGAAATGCTGAAAGATCATACCAATATTTGCACGTTCTTGACGTAATGAGCGTGCATCCAAAGCGGTGAAATCTTTTTGATTAATAATCACCTGACCTTGATTCGGTCGTTCCAATAAGTTAATTAAACGAATTAAGGTGCTTTTACCTGCGCCACTATAACCAATAATGCCAAAAATACTGCCTGCTGGAATTTCCAAATTAATTTGGTCCAGGGCGCGTATGGTTTGACCTTTGAGCTGATAGTGCTTTGAAATGTTTTTAAATTCGATCATATCGTCAGAAACTAAGCAGAAAATAAAAAAACAGGCAAAGTCACTTTGCCTGTTTGGTTTAGATGATTATATTACTATTTTGTTTCAGTTAAATAACTAATTGGTTTATTTACATCAACCTTAGTACCACCAAACTTTTCTTGCACATATTTGTTTACAGCTTCAGTGTGGTACAAGGCACCCACTTTTTGCAGTACTGGATCATTTTGACGGTCGGCAGCAACAGCAAGGACATTAACATTCATTTTTGTACTTTGGTCGGTTGGCTCATAGTAAATTGAATCTTTCAGTACATTCAAGCCGCCTTCCATTGCCAGTGTATTACCTAGCACAATGGCATCAACTTCATCTTTAACGCGTACAGCAGTGGCCATTTGAATGGGTTTAATCACAATTTTTTTGTTGTTTTCAACGATGTCAGCAGGTGTGCCTTTCACATTGTCAAATTCAGGTTTTAATTTTACCAAGCCCGCAGATTGAAGTAACAGTAACGCACGTGATTCATTTGCACCATCGTTAGGAATGGCGATAGTTGCACCGGTTTTGAATTCATCCAGTTTCTTTACTTTACTAGAGTAAATCCCCATCGGTTCAAGGTAAGTTGTCGACAATGGAGCAATCTTGTCTTTATTTGATTCGTTGAAAGCAACCAGGTAAGCATAAGACTGGAATGCGTTCACATCAATTTCTTTATTCGCTACAGCCGTGTTCATAGACACATAGTCAGTGAAGTTTTTTACTTCAAGTTTGATGCCAGCTTTTTTTGTTTCAGGCAATGTTGCAATATAACGCCAGACATCTGCATCTGAACCAGTCGATGCCATAGTTACTGTTTGAAGTTCGGCAGAATCTTTATTTTGAGCTGCATCGTTTGCAGGTGCTTCTGGTTTAGAGCAGCCAGCTAAGCCAACCGTTAAACCAAGAACAAGACCAAGGAGCTTTTTCATGTATATGTCCTAGTAAATTTAATTTGGCAATAAATTTACGAATCATTTATTAGAGAGATTAAAATCAAGCTTGAATCAGTAAATACTAATTAATGTATACAACTTTAAATAGACCTGAAATTCAATACAATCAGAGATCAGTCGCATAAGCAAATAAATGTAAAACTGTGAACAGCAAGTCACTGTATTCAAAGCAGCTTTAATCATTCAAGCTATCTTTAAATTTGCATAATCATAGCAATTTTTTGTTATACATAATAGTGATTATAAATCTTGTACTTAGCTTGATTTTTCATAACAAAGATTAAAATTCTAATAAAATAACTCATAAAACAATAGATTAAGTTTATTGAAATTAATAAAACTGATCATTTACTGTATTTAGCTACTATATAAGTTTTTTGAAAATACAAAGATGAAAAATGGATAATGATAAAAAATCTTAATCATTTGGTATTGATTCATTTTCTAAAAGATAAAGTTCATTAATTAACATAAATTCTCGTATTTGCATTTTGTATTGTTTATTTATTTCTCCATGTGCACGTTCATTTCTATATGCTGTGAAAATGTTGGTGAACAAGCGTCCTATAGCATTTGATACATCTTCATTATCTACATTCCACTTATACATTGATTTGTGTTTATCAGAAATGAATGCAGTCTTTAGCAGATTTGAGGAAAATAAATCTGTCTTTGTTTTGTGTCTAAGAATATCTTCAAGTCTGGCATATGCTGTCATAATTGAATTGTTGGGATCTTCTTTGAACTTTAAAGCTAAATCAAAAATACGAGGGTCAATAAGATGATATGTAAGCTCAATTGGATAATATCGATCATTAATTTGTTGATATTCTAATGTTTCATAGATTGCATAAATATATTCATGAATTCGCAAAGGGCGAACAAATTTACTTTCTAATATGTGTTTCACATCCGATACTGAAATTGATGATTTATTAACTTTCTTCATTAGTTTTTCAGAAATAATAACCTCTTCAATGTCTATTTGATGCTTCAGAAGAAGTTGAAGCGAAGATGCTAGACCTTTTGGACCTTCACCGATATAACCTGATGTAAAGGCTGATCGAATTACATAAGTATTTCTTTCAGAAATAATTAGGAACGCATGATATTGTTTATTTGATAGAAGGAGAGCTTTTTCTATATTCTGTTGTGTGTGAAGTATAAATCCTAAAGCTTCTAAACAATCTTGTGTATAGCAAGTACCTAAATATTGTATTTCTTCTGAACCCTGAGAGATAGAGTGCTGAGCATTTTTAAGTGAATGATTTAATAAAATAAAATTAATATACATTAAAAAACCCGCACTAAGCGGGTTTTTTAGACTTAATTAAAATTAAGCATTTTCACGTGCAATCGCACGGTAACCAATATCTTTACGATATTGAACGCCGTCAAAAGTCACTTTTTCACAAAGTTCTAATGCTTTTGCTTGTGCTTCGCCAATCGTGTTGCCTAATGCTGTAACGCATAGAACACGACCGCCAGCAGTCACAACATCGCCATTGGCATTGGTCGCTGTGCCTGCATGGAATACTTTAGCATCTGTCATTTCGGTGTCTAAACCAGAAATCACATCATCTTTGCTAGAAGTTTCAGGGTAGCCCTTAGATGCAAGTACGATACCTACAGTTTTACGCTCATCCCATGCGGCTTCGGCAGGTAAGTTACCCGCAATACCTGCTTCAACCAAATCAACCAAAGATGATTTTAAACGCATCATGATTGGCTGAGTTTCAGGGTCACCAAA
>JBLZXS010000159.1:0-5755 GCA_050285325.1 Acinetobacter sp. | reverse complement strand
AAAAGTGGATGCAGCGAATAAAGCCAAAGCGGATGCAGCTGCAAAAGCCAAAACCGATGCGGCAAATAAAGCTAAAGCGGATGCCGCTGAAAAAGCTAAATCGGATGCTGCTAATAAAGCTAAAGCTGATGCAGCGAATAAAGCCAAAGCCGATGCAGCGAATAAAGCCAAAGCGGATGCAGCTGCAAAAGCTAAATCGGATGCTGCTAATAAAGCTAAAGCCGATGCTGCGAATAAAGCTAAAACCGATGCGGCAAATAAAGCCAAAGCCGATGCAGCAAATAAAGCCAAAGCCGATGCAGCGAATAAAGCCAAAGCGGATGCTGCGAATAAAGCTAAAGCTGATGCAGAAGCGCGTGAACGTGCAGCTGAAGAGGCGAAAGCATCCGCTGCCAAACAAGCCGCTGAAGAAGCCGCGACCAAAAAAGCGGAAGCAAAGAAAATTGCCTCAACTGCAAAACGTGACTTTGAAAATAAAGTTAAACGTGCGTGGGATATTCCGAGCGGTTCATCTGGCCAAAAAGCCTCTGCTCGTGTAACTTTAAGTGATAGTGGTGCTGTTCAATCGGTCATTGTGAACTCAAGTGATCCAGATATGAAAGCCAGTGTAGAAGCCGCTGTACGTGCAGCCGCTCCTTACCCGATGCCTTCCGATCCAGATGCACGACGTGAAGCAAGAACCTTTACTTCAAGTTTTACTGCAAAATAATAAAAAACCACATCAAACTTGATTGATGTGGTTTTTTTGACATTTGAACTCAACTATTGCTAAAACTGGTAAAATTTTATTCATTATTCACAGTCTTATAACAGTTTCGTCATAATGGAATGCTTTTAATAATTCAAAAGCATGCCATTATGTGACACAACCAAATTCACAATAATTCACATTTTTTAGAGTACGTAGCGGATGATGGAAATGACGCGTAAACATCTACTTTGCCTAACCATTTTGACAGCTTTAAGTCCTGTTTTAGCAACACACTCTTATGCACAACTGCATTTGGAAATTGCTAAAGCACCTGAAGAAGCACCGAAGATTGCCATTATTCCGTTTAATAATGATCAAAGCATTTATCCTATTGTCGAAAATGACTTAAACCGTTCAGGTAAATTTTCCAGTGCTTCAAAGAACTTGCCTGCAACAGCAAGTATGAATACTCCAAATGCAGAGGCTTGGAAATCTGCTGGTGTGCCCTATGTGGTCACTGGGACAGTAAAAGCAACCGAAAATGGCAGTTTTGAGGTTCACTATCAACTCTACGATATCGAAAAACAACAATATTTATTAAATGAATTACTGACAGTTCCAGCTTCGCGCATTCGTCAAGCGGGTCACATGATCAGTGATGCAATTTATCAAGCCTTAACCGGTATTGCAGGTGACTTTAGCGGACGTATTGCCTATGTGCTACGCAACCCGGCGACTCCTGAACAGCGTTATACCCTACAAATTGCCGACACGGATGGTGAACAGCCAAAAACTATTCTCACCTCTCGTGATCCAATTTTGTCGCCAGCATGGACACCGGACGCGAAAAAAATTGCCTACGTTTCGTTTGAAACCAAACGCCCTGCCATTTATGTGCAAGACTTAGCCACAGGTCAGCGTGAAAAACTGGCCAGTTTCCGTGGTTTAAACGGTGCACCAAGCTTCTCGCCTGATGGTAAAAATATGTTATTTACTGCATCTATGCATGGCAACCCTGAAATTTATCAAATGAATCTGGAAACACGTCAGTTACAACGTATGACCAATGACAGTGCCATTGATACAGAAGCCCGTTATGCCCCAGACGGTAAATCCTTTATTTTCACCTCGGACCGCGGCGGTTCACCACAAATTTATACTTATAACTTTGCCAATACTTCAACTAAGCGCCTGACTTTCCGTGGTGCATTTAACGCACGCGGTACTTTAAGTGCAGATGGCAAAAAAATTGCTTTGGTCCATCGTCCAAGTGGCAGCAATTACAAAGTGGCTATTCAGGACATTAGTACCGGCATTACCAATATTCTGACTCCTACCAGTCTGGATGAATCACCAAGTTTCTCGCCAAATGGTCAGATGGTGGTTTATGCAACACGTGAAGGAAACCGTGGTCTACTGTCCATCATGTCGCTTGATGGCCGTTTCCGCGTGAATTTACCAAGTGAACAAGGTGAGGTTCGTGAACCTGCTTGGGCACCTAAATAACAATTTAATTTAAAGCAATGATGATCATGGAGATAAAGATGAACGCAATTAAATTATTGGTCCTTCCTGTTCTTGCAACAGCGTTAGTGATGACGGGTTGTGCCAGCCGTAAACCTGCAGCAGACATTCAAGCAGGACAAAACCCATCAGAAGCAGCTACGGTAAGCACTGAAGGCTTAAGTGAAGATGCTGCACTAAATGCGCAAAACCTGGCAGGTGCCTCTTCTAAAGGTGTGACTGCAGCAAACAAGGCATTCTTAGCAAAACGTGTAGTTCACTTTGACTATGACAGCAGCGATCTTTCTAACGAAGACTATCAAACCCTTCAAGCACATGCACAATTTCTTGTTGCCAATGCAAATTCAAAAGTGGCTTTAACTGGTCATACTGATGAACGTGGTACACGTGAGTACAACATGGCTTTGGGTGAACGTCGCGCGAAAGCGGTAGAAAGCTTCCTGATTACCAATGGCGTTGCTGCTACACAGTTAGAAGCCGTAAGCTATGGTAAAGAAATGCCGATTAATGCAGGTCATGATGAAAATTCATGGAAAGAAAACCGCCGCGTAGAACTGAACTACGAAGCAGTTCCACCATTATTAAAATAATGACTTAAATAAAAAAGCGCTTAATCTGTTGATTGAGCGCTTTTTTATATTTTAAACTTTTTCAGATTCTTCAGCTTCGTCATTCGAGCTTTGCATGGATTCAATCAAATCATGCTTATTGAATTTTTTATATTCCGGTTTAGCTTCATAAGCCTTCCAGGGTTCCTTCACTTTTTCCTCAGAAATATCGTCTAAATTCATAGCTTCATTTGGCGTTGGAGTCGCATCAAACTTTTGCGTTGTCATAACTGGGCTCCTATCACGATTTTAATACCCTTTGTTCCTCAACATAGCATTTTCCACAGAACTTACAAGAGTAAAATCGCGACAAATAGTCGAGTTTAATTGTTCTTTTGCCGCGTTCTCATCTAAAATGACTGCCTATATTCTTTTGATAATTTTTTATCATTTTCTAATTGGAGTTTTCCTGACATGTCATACCTCACCCTTTCCCAATTTCTAGAACAAAAATCAGGGAATTTAACACCTGAACTTGCTCAAGTGATTGAAACAATTGGTAATACATGTAAAGCCATTGATCAGTTATTACAAAAAGGGGCCTTGGCAGGTGTATTAGGTAGTGCACAACACGAAAACGTACAAGGCGAAGAGCAAAAGAAACTTGACGTTATTTCAAACGACTATTTGATCGATGCTTTAAAAGTTCATCCTCATGTAGGTGGTTTGGCTTCAGAAGAGCTTGATGATTTCACTTCTGCTCAAGAAAATGGTGAGTTCTTGGTATTGTTCGATCCACTTGATGGTTCAAGCAATATCGACATCAATATGTGTGTAGGCACAATTTTCTCTATTTTACCTGCTAAAAATGCAGTGACTAAAGCCGAGGACTTTATGCAACCCGGTACAAACCAAGCTGCTGCGGGTTATGTATTGTATGGTCCATCGACCATGATGGCTCTTACCGTGGGTGCGGGTGTTGCATTCTTCACGTTCGATCCTGAAACCCAAGAATTCCTATTAACGTCTGAAAATATTCAAGTTGCTGCCGATACCAAAGAATATGCCATCAACGCATCAAATCAACGTCATTGGGAAGAACCGGTAAAACGCTATATTGGTGAACTTCAAGACGGTAAAACAGCAGTTCGCGGTAAAGATTTTAACATGCGCTGGGTGGCTTGTATGGTGGGTGATATTCACCGTATCCTTTGCCGCAGTGGTATTTTCTTATATCCATACGACACCAAAGATCCACAAAAAGCCGGTCGTCTTCGTTTAATGTATGAAGCGAATCCGATGAGTATGCTGATGGAACAAGCCGGCGGAGCATCTACCACTGGCCGTGTCCGCATTCTAGAAATTCAACCGACTGAATTGCATCAGCGTGTACCGGTTGTGATTGGTTCTAAAAATGAAGTTGAACTCGTTACCAGCTACCACCATTAATTTAAAAAATGGAAGTAAGTGTATTTGTCGCTTACTTCCACGGATAACTCTCCCATGCCAGCTTTTTTTCTTGAATCAAAAGACAATCCAAAAATCAAACACCTACGTGGATTGATTGAACAAAGCTCATTCCGTAAAAAGAATCGTCAAACGGTACTTGAAGGCACCCATTTAAGCCTTGCCTGGTTAGAACAGAATCGAAGCATTAATTCTATATTCACCACCGAAGCTGCCTATAGTCATCCTGATTTAGAAAAAATCGTATCCTTGTACGACGGCAATGTTTTTGTACTCAGTGAAGCGTTATACAACGACTTAAGTACCTTAGGCACTTCTTTGGCGTGTTTGGCAATTGTTGATTTACCAAGTTCAACTCAAGCCTTGAATTTTAAAGAGGACACGCTGATTCTAGACAATATCCAGGATCCGGGTAATGTGGGAACTTTGCTACGTTCAGCTGCTGCTGCCGGCATTGAGCAAGTTGTATGCACCAAAGGTTCAGCGTCTATCTGGTCACCGCGCGTTTTACGGGCAGGTATGGGTGCACATTTTTCTCTACACACCTATGAAAATATTGTACTAGAAGACCTTTTAGAAAAATTCACCATACCGGTCTATGTCACCAGCTCGCACCAATCTGAAAGCCTTTACTCAAAGAACTTAAGAAAACAGTGTGTCTGGATTCTGGGCAATGAAGGTCAAGGTGTATCTGATTATGCACTTAAGCATGCTGAAGCCGTTTCTATTCCACAACCAGGTGGACAAGAATCCTTAAATGTTGCCGTTGCAGGCTCTATTTGTTTCTTTGAGATGGTTCGTCAACGTTTATAAGCCTGTTGTTTCGTTACTTTATTTTAAACATCACTGGTTGAGGTTTAAAAATAGATTACACTAGAAAAATAATAAGTTTTTTTGTCAACCAAACCATTATTTCCAACGTTATATATGTATGAATGTGGAAATAATGGTGGGTATCCAATGACAGGATTTTCCATCTCTATGGATTCAGCACCAAAACAGTCTCAAGTAGAAAATTTGAGTACTCTGAAGAGTACGGCTGAACAACGTCTGAAAATTTTCATGCAGGATGTGACTGGACGTGCCTTGGTTATGATGGAGAGTGCGACTCAAGGTCAACAAGGCATTGCAATGGATTTGGTGCAAGAAGCATTTATTTCCTTACATAAAAAATATGCCGATAAGCCAACTGATGAATGGTATCCCCTGTTCTACACCATTTTGAACCATAAATTACAAGACTGGCGTAGAAAAGAAGTTCGCCGAGCGCAACCTTTTTCTTTTTTTAAAAAGGTCAGTCTCGATGACGACGATATTGAACTGAATGATATTGTCGATGAAAACACACCCAGTCCATTCGATTTTCTTGACCAAGCCGTGACCGCTGAAGAAATACAGGAAGCCATTTCGCAGCTTCCAGTTCGACAGCAACAAGCGTTCATGCTTCGTGCTTGGGAAGGTTTTGATACACACACCACTGCGCAAATTATGGAATGCAGTGAAGGTAGTGTTAAAACGCATTATC
>JBLZXS010000158.1:0-4264 GCA_050285325.1 Acinetobacter sp. | reverse complement strand
CGCCATCTTTAACCAGGAATACGTTTTCACCTGAACCCTGACATACATAGCCTTGTGGGTCCATTAACATTGCTTCGTCATAACCCGAATGTGCAACTTCCTGATGTGCAAGAATAGACAAGGTATAGTTACCCGATGCTTTTGCTTTACACATGGTCACGTTAGGATGGTGATGGGTAAATGATGAAGTTTTAACGCGAATGCCCTTAGCCATCGCTTCATCGCCCAAGTAAGCACCCCAGCTCCATGCAGCAACAGTGGCATGAATGGTATTGTCAGTTGCAGCGATACCCAGTTTTTCAGAACCGATAAAAATAATTGGACGTAAATAGCAAGACGCCAATTTATTTTCACGTACCACATCAATTTGTGCTTGTTCTAATGCTGCTTGATCAAACGGAACTTTCATTTGATAAATTTTTGCAGAATTCAGCAAACGTTTTGTATGATCTTGCAAACGGAAAATCGCAGTTCCATTCGGAGTTTCATAGGCACGGACACCTTCAAAAACACCCATACTGTAATGTAATGTATGAGTTAAAACGTGAATTTTCGCTTCACGCCAATCAACCAATTGTCCATCTTGCCAAATAAAACCATCACGATCAGCCAAATTCATGACACAAACTCCAAATTTTTACACAATTATTCACGTTCCAAAGCGAAAGTCGCTGTTGGATCAATTAATCTTTGCCATAACTTACAAACCACCTCTCGGGTATCGAACCAGTCCGCAGCACTTACTTGCATTGATTGATTAGCAAGGGCTAAACGGTGGCTCTCGGCGCGTTCACTGAGATAGGCTTGAATCAATGCTGTCGCGTCGTCACTGGATAAGTAACCGGCGTTTGCGGCATCCTCAAGGATTCTTACATTGTCGGAATAATGGGCGAGATCAGAATTCGCCCCACTCCATGCGAGTACCGCATACTGTGCCATAAATTCGATATCGACGATACCACCTGCGTCCTGTTTTAAATGAAAAATTCCATCTTTTTGCTGTTCTTTAGAAGAGCCTAAATGGTCTTTCATTTTCTGACGCATCTTCAAAACTTCTTCACGAACTTTGGCTTCATCTCGAGGTTGAGTCAAAATACGGCAACGTAATGCTTCAAATTTTTCACGTAAACTTTTTTCACCTGCAATCGAGCGTGCACGAACCAGGGCCTGATGTTCCCACACCCAAGCACTTTTCAGTTGATATTGCTCAAAGGCTTTAAGACTGGTCACCAGCAAACCGGCTTCACCCGATGGACGCAGACGGGTATCAATTTCATAAACCCGACCATCTAAAGTTTGCGTGGTCATGAGCGACATAAATTTTTGTGCCACCCGCATCGCAAATTCAAAACCGCTGATTTGCTTTGGCCCATCGGTATCGCCCTGCTCACTCATATAATGAATAAACACCAGATCCAGATCCGAGCCATACCCCAGTTCAATCCCGCCGACTTTGCCATAGCCCGCCACGACAAATGCCATGTGATCAATTGAACACCGCTGCCCTTCAGCATCTAAGGGATAACCATGTTTTTTTGCCGTAATTTGATACGCCAAATGTAAGGTTGCATTGACTGAGACTTCGGCAATATCGGTGAGTGCATCGGATACTTTCATCAGCGGACTTTCAGCCAGAACATCACTTGCCGCAACGGCTAACACATTGGATTTTTTAAATAAGCGTAGAACCCGCATTTGATCTTCAACCTGATCAATCTCGATGCGTAACAGTTGCTGGCGCAGTGAATCTTCCAAATCCTGACGTTTTGGCAATTCAAAATCCATCGACAAAAATTCATCCAGCAAAACGGGATAATGGGTCAACTCTTCACAAATCCATGGACTCACGGTAGACATTTTCACCAGACGCTGCAAAGCACCTTTACTTTCAATCAGCATCACCAGATACACGGTTCGACGCATCACCGATTCAACCAGAGGCATCAAACGCAATAACGCCACTTGCGGCTTATCCGACTGTAAAATGGCTTCAATCAAATGCGGCCAGAAGGCTTTTAAACGCTGAACTGCTTTCGCCGGCAATTTCTTTAGCGCATGTCCATACCAGAATTCATGAATCAGGTTTTTAGCATTATCATCCAGCACGGCATCTAACTGTTTTTCCAGCTGGCTAAAACTTTCTATTAACGGATCAGGTTCTTTTTCTTTAATCAGGTGTTCAAACTGATAAATGACTTTGGCACGTTTCTGATTCAGAAATGCGATGAAGGCCTCCCAATCAGCAAAACCCAAGGTTTCAATCATACGCTGACGTAAATCAGGCTCACTCGGCAAGGACTGGGTTTGTTGATCATTCAACGCCTGGATGGCATGTTCAACACGGCGCAGGAATAAATAGGCATCTTCCAATTCAGCCACCGCTTGCATATCAAGCAGACCGACTTCCCCCAGATGATGCAGACTGACTAGACATTGACGGTCTTGCAATTCAAGCTTGGACCCCCCGTAAATCAGCTGAAAAACCTGCACAATAAATTCAACTTCACGAATACCACCTGCACCAAGCTTGATATCATCTTCAATATTACGGCGCAGCACTTCGCGTTCAATCATCGCCTTCATTTCGCGCATGGCTTCAAAAGCGGTGTAATCGACATACTTTCGAAACACGAATGGTCGTGTCATCTCCAGTAACTCATCCCCTTCCTTTCCACCAGTAACGATCCGGGCTTTAATCCAGGCATAGCGTTCCCATTCACGGCCATGCTGACTTAAGTATTTTTCCAAAGCAACGTGACTAATTGCAAGGGCTGAACCATCTCCCCAAGGACGCAAGCGCATATCGACACGGAATACGAAACCATCTGCAGTCATATGATCAAGCAGATAAATTAGTTTTTGTCCCCACAAAATACAGAACTGCTGTACATCAATACATTTACGGCCATTGGTTTCACCTTGCTCATCAAAGGCAAAAATAAGATCGATATCACTGGAAAGATTCAGTTCTTGAGCACCCAGTTTTCCCATGGCAACTACAATTAGATCTTGTACCGTACCGTTATACCCTATCGGTTCACCATGTTTTGCAACAAGAGGGACACGGGCAAAATCTTTTGCGGCACAAATAGCGGCATCGGCAAAATCGGAAAGTTCACGGGTTAAGGTCACTACATCGGTGAGTTGATTGGCATCTTGCCAAATCCAGCGAAACATCAGACGTGCGCGAAGCACACGAATCGCACGCATCCAGATTATTTCATCGTTAATATTGTCTAAAGCGACTTGGACACAGTTCTGAATTTGCGTGGTACTGAGAGAAACCAGAAATTGGTCAATTGCATAATCTTGTTCAAGTAATCCTGCGTGATTTGCCAATACCTGTTCTGCGTATTGGCTAGCACGTAATGTTTTTTGCAATTGTTCCGCATTCATTTCCAAACCTTCAGCCGATTTTTTTTCTAGTTATATCAGCTGAAGATAAATAGGGGAAAAGAAAATTTATTTTTCTATACTTTTACTTTTTCAATATGCATCGGTTCTTGAACCAAAGCCTGATGGGTACTAGTGGCTGTAGGCAAGGTGACATGAAAAATCGTTCCTTCCCCTTCTATAGACTCTACACAAATTTCACCATGGTTTAGATCAATGAATCGCTTACATAATACCAGACCAAGCCCTGTACCTTTTTCCCCAGCTGTCCCCTTGATACTGGCAGTGACAGATTGCTGGAACAGTTGATCAATTTGCATCTGACTCATCCCCAGACCTGTATCCCGAACAGAAACATGTACACCGCTATTGGATTTATTTGCGCTAATGATTACTTTTCCAGTGCCATCGGTTGGGGTAAATTTGAGCGCATTCGAAACCAAATTCTGAATCACTGAAGTGATCATATTGATGTCAGCGTAGACTTTAAGATCGTCTTCAACCTGGTCAATTAACTGAATATTTTTCTTTATGGCCAAACTATTTAATACATCACAGACAATCTTGGTCGACTGTTTTAATTCAAAGTTAATCGGATGATAAATAAAACGTCCACCTTCCGCCATTGCCCAGTTCAACAGACTTTCCAGCAGGTTATAGGTCGATTGAGCGGTATCGTACAAATATTCAGAAATACTCTGTACACTCGAGTCATCCAGTGTTTCACGCTCTTGCGCCAACACTTCGGAAAAACCGAGTAAACCGTGAAATGGCGCTCTTAAATCATGCGCAATAATTTGGAAAAATTTAGTTTTACTAAAATTGAGTGCAACCTGCTGCTCATACATTTCCTTCAGTTCGCCATGATCTA
>JBLZXS010000157.1:0-7913 GCA_050285325.1 Acinetobacter sp. | reverse complement strand
GCACCGGGTCAAATTGATGTCAAGCAACTTAAACAATTATTAAATGCAGTTCAGCCGCAATAATTCATGGATAAAGAAATAGAAATGAAAAAATCGATTTTAGTTTTTAGTATGGTGGCTTTCGGTCTAAGCAATTTTGCGCAGGCTGAAACCTTTACTGTGAATAATTATGCCGATGATGGCGCGCAAGGAACACTGCGTTGGGCGATTGAACAGTCCAATGCCAATCCAGCCCAGGAAAATGAAATTCTGATTCAGCCAGTCGGCAAAGCACCTTACATCATTAAAGCCAATAAACCCTTACCACCCATCAAGGCTTCAGTCAAGATCATGGGGACAGAATGGGCGAAAACCGGAGAATATACCGTCATTGATGGTTCAAACTATATTAAAGGCGAGGGTGCAAAAGCTTGTCCCGGGGCTAATCCTGAACAATATGGAACCAACGTACGTACCACGACTTTACCGGGTTTGGTCTTGCAGGATGTCAATGGGGTAACCCTTAAAGGTCTAGATGTCCGTCGCTTTTGTATTGGTGTTTTGGTTAACCGTTCCAGTAATAACCTAATTCAGCATAACCGCTTCAGTAATAACTATGGTGGTGCAGGGGTGATGATCACTGGGGATGATGGAAAAGGTAATCCTACAGCGACGACAACCAACAATAACAAAGTTTTAGATAATATTTTTCAGGACAATGGCGATGGTCTGGAGCTAACGCGTGGTGCAGCCTTTAACCTGATTGCAAATAACCATTTCTTCTCTACCAAGGCCAACCCGGAGCCATCGCAAGGGATTGAAATCTTGTGGGGCAATGACAATGCGGTGGTGGGCAATAAATTTGAAAATTATTCAGATGGTTTGCAAATTAACTGGGGTAAACGTAACTATATCGCCTATAACGAGCTGAGCAATAATTCTTTAGGATTTAACCTTACGGGCGATGGCAATATTTTTGATAGCAATAAAGTACATGGGAATCGTATTGGTATTGCGCTGCGCTCTGAAAAAGATGCCAATGCCCATACCACCTTCACCAAAAACCAAATCTGGAACAACGGCAAAGACATTAAACGCTGTGAAGCAGGTGGGTCTTGTGTTCCCAAGCAGCGCCTAGGTGCAATTGTATTTGATGTTCCGGCACTAGAGCACGCAGACTTTGTTGGTTCTCGTGGTGGCGGTGTCATCATTGATGCGAAAAACCTGCAAAAAACCTGTACTCAAGACAATCAAAAAGACTGTAATGCTGTGCCGAACCAAGGGATTCAAGCACCTCAATTAAGCGTGAAAAATGGGCAAATTGTTGTCGCAATTAAGGGCAATCCAAAACAGCGCTATCAAGTTGAATTTTTTGGAAACACAGAGGCTAAATCTCAAGAAGCCGAGTTTTATTTAGGTTCAGTTACTGTTTCTACCAATGCGGATGGTGTTGCACAAACAACATGGAAAGCTCCGCTAAAAGTAGGCTCATTGACTGCAAATATAACCGATCACAATGGTGCAACTTCCGAACTCAGTTCAGCAGTTTCAATCAAATAAAATAATTAAAATATGAGAAGCCCATAGGACATGGGTTTCTCCAATAGAAATGGATATTTTGTTATGCACGAAATTTTTAAACTCAGCTTTCTGTCAGTCGCTATTTTAGGCAGCCAATTTGCCAGCGCAAACGAATTTTGGTCGCAAGACCGTCAGTGGTTACTTGGGGACTGGAATGGGGAACGAAAGCAACTTGAGGATCAGGGCTATAAGTTCACTGCATCTATCATGAGTCAGGGCGCGACCAATCTTCATGGGGGTTATAATGACAGCAATAGCTTTAAAAATGCAGCGCAGTTAACTTTAGGTGCAAACTTTGATTTAAGCAAAATTGAAGATTGGGAAGATACTACTGCTGCCATTATGATTACTAAGCGTGATGGCAATGCCTTGACCTTGGAGCAAATTAAAGATCCGCGTTCCAGTGCTTTGGGAAATAGCCAAGAGATTTATGGGCGTGGAAAAATTTGGCGCTTAACTCAGGCATGGGTCAAAAAAGGATTTGCCGATAACACTGTGCAGTTCAAAATTGGTCGTATGGGAATGTCTGATGACTTTAACGGTTCACACTGTGAATTTCAGAATTTACTTTTATGTGGTGGGCAACTCGGCAAATCAATCGGTTCGATCTGGTATAACTGGCCGGTCAGTTTATGGGGAGCAAATGTAAAATACCAATTTGCACCTGAATGGACACTTGGCATTGGCGTTTACGAGGTCAATCCGGATAACGTCAAAACCCAATCCAATAGTGATGGTTTTAACCTTGATATGAAAAATGTCGAAGGTGCAACCATTCCAGTCGAACTAATCTGGAAACCAAAACTTGCTGCACTGGATGGCTTAGCCGGTGAGTATAAACTAGGGGCCTTATATTCTACGGCAGATGCCAATGATGTTAAAACCGCGGCTAAAGTCCATGATGGAAAACACAGTTTCTGGATCAATGCCCAACAACAATTAACTCAGCAAGATCATGATCCTAAACGCGGTTTATTTATGAGTGTGAATGCGGTGGTCAACGACAAAGCCACTACAACGGTACAAAGCACCCAACAAATAGCATTCTGGTATAAAGGCCTTCTGGATAATCGTCCGAACGATTCAGTCGGTTTGGGATTCGCCAATTATGTCGTGAATGAACGAGCAAGAGATCGTCAAATTCAGACCAACCAAAGCAATGGTTATGATGAATATAATGCTTTGGCAGGGAACTACATTCCTGTTCAACGTGATGAACTGAATATTGAGTTAAATTATACCTACCAGTGGTCTCCCGCAATCATGCTCAGGCCGAATATTCAATATATCCATCAACCTGCCGGGGTGAAAGAGGTCGAGGATGCGTGGGTAGTGGGCTTAACCTCACGTTTTAATTTCTAAACCCTTTCTGATCAGATGCCAGTGATTACTTAATTGCTGGCATCTTACTTTCAAATAAAATCTAAATTTCTTCAACTCAGAAAAAGTTCGATTTACGATATAAAAGTTCGATCATCGAACATTAGTGTCTTAGGTTGGTTGTTTGAATTAATAAGAAAAGTAAAAATGTCCTTGTTAAAAGTTTAGTAAATTACTCAAGAATCTCATCTTGAAATTCTTCTCCGAAAGTTTAAGCTTGAAATTAGAGAGTACAAAAAATCAGCTGCTCTTTGCTCATGCTTCAATCATTTTTCGCTATATCCAGTTTAAAACCACAGTTAAAAAATCATTGCTAACCAGCTTGTTAATTGTATTTCGGTGATAGATACAGGGAAGTTTTTCAACTAAATAGATATATTTTTTATTAAATATTTCAGTAATTTATGGACTTATTAAAAATTTAATATTTGATTCAAAACAAGATGATGAAAGGAAATTCTCAAGCATTTTTTGAATCAATCCATAGGGAGTCTTAATATGCCTGAATCCTCTTTTAGGTCACATCCGCTATTTAACATCTGGTGTTTTATTTTAGGCTTAGCCTTGTTGTTTACTGGATTATTTTATCTTGTTGGCGGTGGAAAGCTAGTTAGTCTTGGTGGCTCATGGTACTTCTTGATTGCAGGTATTTTAACCACTATTTCTGCCTTTTTTATCTTTAAAAAGAGAGAAGTAGGGGTTTTATTATTTGCTTTAGTTTTTCTGGGTACAGTGATTTGGTCATTATTTGATGCAGGCTGGGATTTCTGGGCATTATTTTCTCGCCTGATGTTTCCTGCTGGTTTATTTGCAGCCTTAATGTTTACTTTACCTTCAATTCGGCGTTATCAATATCAAAATAGCCTCGCAGTAGCGGCTTATGGTATTGCAAGTATTGTTGTGATTGGCATATTGTTTGGTTTTTATCAAATGTTTCAGCCCCATCCAACTGTAGCTGCATCTGGTCAGGAGTTACCTTTAGTCGCTGTAGATCCTGCTAAAAAACAGGTGAACTGGGAACATTATGGTGGTGATAGTGGCGGTAGCCGTTTTGCAGCCTTAGATCAAATCAACCGTAATAACGTGAAAGACTTAAAAGAAGTCTGGCGTTTCCAAACCGGCGATTTAACCACGGGTTCGGGTAATGGGGCAGAAGACCAAGTCACACCGTTACAGGTGGGAGATAAAGTTTTTATTTGTACGCCACATAACAATATTTTCGCACTTGACGCTGACACGGGTAAGCAACTTTGGAAAGCCGAAATCAATTCAAAAGCAGATGCCTGGGAACGTTGTCGCGGTGTTGCCTATTTTGATGCGACTCAACCCTTGGTCCAACCCACTTTGGCAGGTTCTACGCCAGTTACTGCAGTAGCCGGTAATACTGTTTGCCCGCGTCGTGTTTATACCAATACACCAGATGGACGTTTAATTGCAGTGAATGCCGATACAGGCGAACGTTGTCAAGACTTTGGTGTTAACGGAACTGTAAACTTGCTGGAAGGTCTGGGGGATGGTACAGCAGCACCACGTTTTGAAGTCACTTCAGCGCCAACGATTGCTGGTACAACTCTTATTATAGGTAGCCGTATTGCCGATAACGTTGCAGCGGATATGCCTGGTGGAGTTATTCGTGCATACGATGTCATTACAGGTAAATTACGTTGGGCATTTGATCCTCGTAATCCTAACCCTAACTATGTGTTAAAACCCGGTGAGATTTATAAACGTAGTTCGGCAAACTCCTGGGCTGCAATGTCTTATGATCCACAAATGAACACTGTTTTTTTACCTATGGGTAGTTCATCTGTCGATGTATGGGGTGGAAATCGTCAACCGATTGATCATAAATACAATACTTCTGTACTAGCTTTAGATGCGACTACGGGTAAAGAAAAGTGGGTCTATCAAACAGTACATAATGATCTTTGGGATTTTGACTTACCCATGCAGCCAAGTCTGGTTGATTTTCCAATGAAAGATGGAACAACCAAACCTGCTGTCGTGATTGGGACAAAGTCCGGACAGTTTTTTGTACTTGACCGCGTTACAGGTAAATCGTTAACCAAAGTGATTGAACAACCGGTCAAACCTGCGGATATTCCAAATGAACAATATAGTGCGACACAGCCACGTTCAGTTGAAATGCCACAAATTGGCAATCAAACTTTAACTGAATCGGACATGTGGGGTGCAACGCCCTTTGATCAGTTGATGTGCCGTATTAATTTTAAATCAATGCGCTATGAGGGTTTATTTACAGCACCAGGTACCGATGTATCTCTGAGTTTTCCAGGTTCATTGGGTGGAATGAATTGGGGAAGTATCGCATTTGACCCCACTCATCGTTACATGTTTGTGAACGATATGCGCTTAGGTTTATGGATTCAACTCATTAAACAGACGCCAGAAGACCTTAAAGTTCAAGCAAGTGGTGGCGAAAAAGTAAACACAGGGATGGGCGCTGTACCCATGAAAGGTACACCGTATAAAGTCAATAAAAATCGTTTTATGTCTGTGTTGGGTATTCCATGTCAGAAACCGCCCTTTGGAACCATGACAGCCATTGATATGACCACTCGTCAAATTGCATGGCAAGTTCCATTAGGAACAGTACAAGACACTGGTCCGATGGGAATTAAAATGGGCTTGAAAGCACCGATTGGTATGCCAACTATTGGTGGCCCAATGGCAACTCAAGGAGGTTTAGTCTTCTTTGCAGCAACGCAAGATTATTACCTAAGAGCATTTAACTCATCGAATGGTGAAGAACTTTGGAAATCACGTTTACCGGTAGGTAGCCAAGGCACCCCAATCAGTTATATTTCTCCTAGAACTGGAAAACAGTACGTAATAATTTCTGCAGGTGGTGCACGCCAATCACCAGATCATGGTGATTATGTGATTGCATATGCTTTGAATAAATAAGCTGTTTAAATTTAAAGGGATCTATTTAGATCCCTTTTTTTATACTGGCTTTCTCATAAAAAAACACTTTTTTAAGATTAAAGTGCTCTCTATTACTTAAAAATATAATGATATTATTCAGACTATTAAGTCTTCATTTTAATATTGATAGATTATAAGTTTCATCAAACGAGATAAAGAGCGAAATTGGCTCTTTGTCTACATAAACATTTCAACTAGTGATTGTTTTTTTATTAACTTGCCTTTGACCAAGTTTCAAATTCAGTTTGAATCTCGTCAATCATAAAGCGCTGACAGTCGTCATTCCAAAAGCTGATTACAGTTTCAGTGATCTTATAACCTTTTGGTGTTTTCTTATAGTACATGTTGAATCGCTCCAACGTTTCCTTTTGTACTTCACTTGGCTTAAGCAGGTTTCTTGCAATCATTGTACGATATAACCATGCATCCCATGCTGCTTGATCTTCTTTTAAAAGAAATTGCTCGGTTGCCTTGTTATAACCAATATTTAAAACATTTGGTTGTAATTTCAGGAAGCGAATGAACATTTGTCGTTCATGTTCCTTTTGTTCCGCAGTTAATTCCCCAAGCTTAATGGGTAAAATAGGTTTGCGATTCGAAAAGATGGGCGTGATCTCTACAGGTTCAGCAAAGGAATCTTTCAGAACTGATCCTAAGTTAACCAAGATGTTGACCAAATCCAATTCGCTTATTGTTGTTGGGTTACGAACCAATTTATCTACTGTTTCTAATAGGTTACGTTTTGCTTGAATGTCAATCATATAATACCTTTTGAAAAAATATATTTTTATAATTTATAAAAATTTAGAAAATAGGGGGTTATCTTAAAAAAATTGAACCTTTAAAGGAACATTTCTTCAAAATACAAAGGAAGCGGTAAATAGATTTCACCTGATTTTGTCTCGCCCAAATACAGCACGAAGATTTGAAATGTTCGATCATCAGATACATTTTTAATATGTATAAGCTGCTCGGCGGCATCAGAAAGATCCGGCATGCAAGTGGCATATCGAGGCGAGTCATAGAAGTGAATATTTACATGATTTTGTCCTGCTTCATCTATCTCGTTTGAAAGATTAGCGAATGCAAATTTGTCTTCATGCCAAAAACCAACAATAAAACCTTCAATTTTTGCCTTTTTAAAAATCTTTTTACTTTCGTTATCGATACCCAGCAAATCTAAAACAGCCTGTTCATAACTTGTTTTTTTGAAGGCTATTTTACCTGCATGATATGAAACCGGATCATACTCATTATTAATTGTTGATGACTTTTTTAGTGTGTCTGAATTTACTTCCTTGTTTCCGTCCACCATAAAAGAAATTTTATCGCTTTCGTTACCTTGCGGAACTTCCGTTAATAAACCGTTTAAACTAGACTCTTCTATATTTCGCTGTTCGGTCACTTGAAAAAATTTATTAAAATCGTTAATTTTCACTATTCTACCTTCTTTTCAATCATTGCTTCATCATCGCTTAGTGCGGTTTTACATTATTCATATTCACGGTATTAAGCTGCTTCAATTACTTCTCTCTTTGTAGAAGCGATAAAAGAAGGGGAGCTGAACCATCACCTTATGTCGTGTAAGAATTTCTATTGCTTTTGTAGTAAATTCCATCTTGTTTATCACAACTTAAAAAATTTTAAACACCTCCAGCATCTCTTTAGGGTAATTTTTCTAAATTCCATTTTTTGGTCTGAGTAATACGTTTTTAACTATATTTGGTGCAACAACTCATTTTCGTTATAGCTTACGCTTGAATTGTTAGCGTTTTATTTCAAAGATAAATTTTTCATAAATATTCATTTTTTCTCATACAAAATATTTGTGTAACCAGTGGAGACGTTACTTTAAATATTCGGACTTTATAGATTATTAAAGTCTTATATATCGAAAAATTTATGAACATTTAAGCAGTATATTTAACTAAAATTCCATCAGTGAATAACTGTTATATAAATGAATTACTATTTTAATTAACAAGTGTCGAAATCGTTATGGCATTAAATTTCAAAGTTAAGCT
>JBLZXS010000156.1:0-10405 GCA_050285325.1 Acinetobacter sp. | reverse complement strand
CACTGCATCAAGTGAAACCCATCACCCTACTGACCACTTTGCTCAATGAATTGAAAGACCGTCATCAACTCGATACATCAAAAGTCGATGACATTGTGCTGGGCTGTGTCACCCCGATTGGTGATCAAGGGGCTGATATTGCCAAAACGGCGGCAATTGCAGCAGGTTGGGACAATGATGTGGCGGGTGTACAAATCAACCGTTTCTGTGCCTCAGGACTGGAAGCCGTGAATATGGCGGCCATGAAAATCCGTTCGGGTTGGGAAGATATTGTGGTTGCCGGTGGTGTGGAATCTATGTCGCGTGTGCCAATGGGTTCTGATGGTGGTCCTTGGGCACTTGATCCAGAAACCAACATGGCCTGTGACTTTATTCCGCAAGGGATTGGTGCTGACCTGATTGCCACGATTGACGGTTATAGTCGTGAAGATGTCGACACATTCGCAGCTGAATCACAAAAGAAAGCGGCTGCCGCTCAAGCCAATGGCTATTTCAACAAATCGATTGTGCCAGTTAAAGACAAAGCAGGCGTGACGATTTTAGCCCAAGACGAGTTTATTAAGCCGACAACTACGGCAGAGGGTTTGGGCAAACTAAATCCAAGTTTTGCCATGATGGGACAAATGGGTTTTGATGCCATCGCGCTGCAAAAATATCCTGAAGTGGGTACAGTCAACCATGTCCATCATGCCGGAAATTCATCCGGTATTGTCGATGGTGCTGCGCTGGTTTTAATTGCTTCAGAAAAAGCAGTGAAAGAACAAGGTTTAAAACCACGTGCCAAAGTACTTTCAACCGCGTTAGTCGGCTCCGACCCTACCATTATGTTGACCGGTCCTGCACCCGCTGCACGCAAGGCTTTAGACAAAGCCGGTCTAAGCATTGATGACATCGACCTGTTTGAAGTTAACGAAGCCTTTGCAGCGGTGGTGATGCGCTTTATTACCGAACTTAATGTTGACCCGACTAAAGTCAATGTCAACGGTGGTGCGATTGCGATGGGACATCCACTCGGGGCAACCGGTGCGATGATTTTAGGCACACTGCTGGATGAACTGGAACGTCAGGGTAAAAAACGCGGTTTAGCTACGTTATGTGTCGGTGGTGGTATGGGCATCGCAACGATTATTGAATTGATATAAGGAGAACAACAATGAGCGCAATTCAATTTGAAAAAAATGCCGATGACATTGTCATACTTACACTAGATTCTCCCAACCAGTCTGCCAACACCATGAATGCGGATTTCCGTGCAGCACTGGAAGACATTGTTTCCAAGCTACAAGCAGATGCAGAAATTTCAGGGATCATTTTCCGTTCCGCGAAAAAAACCTTTTTTGCCGGGGGTGACCTTGATGAGCTGATTGAGGCAGAGCCGGATCATGCCACCGCATTCTTCAACATGGTTGAAGAGATGAAAGCCAAACTGCGTTATATCGAAACCCGTGGTATTCCTGTGGTTGCCGCACTTAATGGCACAGCACTCGGCGGTGGCTGGGAACTGGCTTTGTGTTGTCATCATCGAATTGCACTGAATGACCCGAAAGCTAAATTTGGCTTACCTGAAGTAACTTTAGGATTATTGCCGGGCGGTGGCGGAATCGTTCGTACTGTACGGCTACTCGGCTTGCAAAATGCCTTTCCACTGTTGATGGAAGGTAAACAATTTAGTGTTGATAAAGCCAAGTCTTTAGGCCTGATTCACGATATTGTGGAAACTGAACAAGAACTGTTAGACAAAGCCATTGCCTGGGTCAAAGCCAATCCCATCTCGCAACAACCGTTTGATATGAAAGGTTACAAAATTCCAGGTGGCTCGCCTTCAACGCCGGCTGTCGCTCAAATGCTTGCGATTGCACCTGCGATGCTGCGTGACAAGACCAAAGGTTGTTACCCTGCCCCTGAAGCGATTATGGCAGCTGCAGTTGAAGGTGCGCAGGTGGAGGTCGATACCGCACTGACTATTGAATCGCGTTACTTTACTTATCTGGCGACCGGCCAAATTTCTAAAAATATGATCGGCACTTTTTGGCATGGTCTGAATGCGATTAAATCAGGTGCGAGTCGCCCGAAAGACATTGCCAAATGGAAAGCCTCTAAAGTCGGTATTTTAGGCGCCGGAATGATGGGTGCAGGGATTGCTTATGCCACAGCATCGAAAGGCATTCAGGTTATTTTAAAAGATATATCAATAGAAGCGGCAGAAAAAGGCAAAGCCTACAGCCAAAAGTTGCTGGATAAAAAAGTCTCTCAAGGTCGTTTAACGGCTGAAAAACGCGATCAAGTTTTAGGACTTATTACCACTACAGCTACTGCAGAAGATTTACAAGGCTGTGACCTGATCATTGAAGCCGTATTTGAAAATCCAGAACTGAAAGCCAAAGTCACCCAAGAAGCGGAAAGTTATTTGGTAACTGGCGGTGTGATGGCATCGAATACCTCTACCCTGCCAATTACAGGACTCGCTAAAGCTTCTAAGGATGATAGCCATTTCATTGGTCTGCATTTCTTTAGCCCGGTCGATAAAATGCAACTGGTAGAAATCATCAAAGGGCAAAATACCTCAGCGGAAACTTTGGCTAAAGCCTATGACTATGTCCAGCAAATTGGAAAAACCCCGATTGTAGTCAATGACAGTCGTGGTTTCTTCACCAGTCGTGTGTTTGGAAAATTTGTACAAGAGGGCTTAAGACTACTTGCTGAAGGAGTTCATCCTGCCAAGATTGAAATGGCAGCGCTCAAAGCCGGTATGCCTGTTGGTGCCCTTGCGATTCAGGATGAAGTGTCTTTAACCTTGTCTGAACATGTCGCAAATGAGACGCGTAAAGCCCTGCAAGCAGAAGGCAAAGACCTGCCACGTTCTGCTGCAGATGATGTGATTGAAAGCATGATTTATGAGTTTAATCGTAAAGGTAAAGCTGCGGGTGCAGGTTTCTATGAATACCCTGAAAGTGGTAAAAAACATTTATGGGAAGGTTTAAGCCACTGGAAAAAAGAGGTGGAGATATCCGAACAGGAAATGATTGACCGCTTCCTGTTTGTTCAAGCGCTGGATACTTTGCGCTGCTTTGAAGAAGGCGTGTTGGAGTCGATTGTAGATGCCCATGTTGGCTCGATCTTTGGGATTGGTTTTGCCCCATGGACAGGTGGAGCCATCCAGTATCTGAACCAGTATGGTCTGGAAAAAGCCTTGATCCGTGCCAATACACTTGAAGCGAAATACGGCGAGCGTTTTAAAGCGCCACAATTGCTGAAAGATAAAGTGCACACTGGCGAGAAAATTTCATAACATGACTTAAGCTATAAAGCATTAATGCCCTTTCTTTTTATTGAAGATAAGGGCGTTAATGTCTTTAAGTATTCTTTTTTATCTTTAGAAAATAAATACTCAGCTATTAAACCTGAGTTATGCCTATCGATATAAAGCTTGACCTAACTGAAATAAAGATTAACGCCTTAAAACTTATTTCAATCCCTTATTTAAATGAATAGTTTAGTCACTTATCAGTCGGCTTTGCTTCGATTCTGTGTTATAAAGTTACATAGATTCTGATTTATTTTTATCCATTTTGGTATTTTCTCATGACTGATAACTCTTCTCCTGAAAAATCCCCTTGGGGCTGGAAAGCGCTGATTATTGCCTTTATTTTAAGTGCTTTTTTCCTTGGCTTTTTCTATCTTGCAGTAACCAATGAACCAGATTACATGCCAAGCCAACAGCAAAAAAATACCCAGCAGCATGCATTTAAAAATGCCCCTGCAATGTCTGAAGAAGCATTGGCAGAAGCTAAAAAGCAGAAAGAAATGGGTACAGCCCCAGCCACTGCTGAAGATCATCACATGTCTGCAGAAGAACATGCAGCCATGACAGAAGCTGAAACATCAGCTGAACATCAGTCTGGTCATTGATACCTAGATTTATGAAAATAAAAAAGCCACTTTGAGTGGCTTTTTTATTTTATCAAAACTTAAAATTCTTTAATCGCTAAATGCCAGTCGCATATCAATATGTGGAATAGCACAGTCCAGATATTCCTCACCTTCAACGTTAAAACCCAAACTCGCATAAAACTGAATAGCATGCACCTGTGAAGACAGTTTCAGGAATTTTCGCTGTTCAAGTTTGGCTTGTTGAATGATCTGTAGCATCAGCACTTTGCCAATCCCTAAACCACGATGCGATTTCAAAACAGCCACACGCCCAACGCTGTTATTTTGCAATAACCGTGCTGTCGCAATCGGCTGATCTTGATCATAAACCACAAAATGCAATGAAACCGCATCTTCCGCATCCCATTCATCTTCAGCCGCAATCTGCTGTTCCTGAATAAACACCTGCTCACGAATCAGTTTGGCATCATGTTGCAGCACATCCCAGCTGCTTGAACGTAGGGTCAGTTGTGTCATTAAAAATCATCTTCCTAAAAACAAAAGCAGCCTTACGACTGCTTGATCCATTTCAAATTAGCATTTACAGCCAATATCCTGCTGATCCCACTGATTGTTCAGTAACAGTTCAAGCGAATGTTTCTGAATGCCGTACATCTGTTTTAAGGCGTGAATCTGCGCCAGTACAGCCTGATCTGGCGCCTGGTAATCTTTACGTTTGGTCGCCAGAATCATCTTATTTTTACTGGTATGCTCGAGTGCTACAAACTCAAATACTTTGGTTTCATAACCGTAAGCTTTGAGTAATAAAGCACGAATGGTATCGGTCAGCATTTCCGCCTGTTGACCTAAATGAATGCCAAATTGCAACATCGGTTTCAGCACTTCCGGGCTTTTGAGCTGGGGACGCAATTCTTTATGGCAACACGGCGCGCACATGATCATTTGGGCATTTAAACGAATGCCGGTGTGAATGGCAAAGTCCGTTGCCACATCACAGGCATGCAAGGCAATCATCACATCCAGATGTTCGGGTTGATAGGTGCGTACATCGCCCTGGAAAAAATCCAGCTGGGTAAATTGCGACTCTTCAGCCACCTTCTGACAGAAACTGACCATTTTATCATTCAGTTCCACCCCGGTAACAAATGGCGTTTGCCCCTGCTTTTCCAGATAATCGTACAAAGCAAAAGTGAGATAACCTTTACCCGAGCCAAAATCGACCACACGTAAAGCATGTTCAGGTTGTGCAATCTGATCTAAAGCACCCGAGAAAATTTCCACAAATTTATTAATCTGTTTCCACTTGCGCGCCATGCTTGGAATAATCTGCGCTTTCGCATCAGTAATGCCCAAGGGTTGTAAAAAATAGCTGTCTTGATCGACATAGCGATGTTTAGTACGGTCATGCCCTTGTTGATTTTCCAGATTTTGAGTCTGGGTTGCAGATTTATTTTTACTCACCGTCAGCATGGCTTTCTTCTTGTTTTTTTTGAGTTGCAGCTCTTCTTCAGTGGTAAACAGATTGGCCTGCTTACATTGTGCCAATAAATCCTGAAGAATTGAGTTGGCTTCTGCTAAAGGATAGTTTTTGGTGATATCTTGGGTCTTATAACGATACAAACCATTTAAAACCGATTGTCCTTGCAGTGAGATGACGCGCAAGGTAATTTTTTCTAAATTTTCAAGTTCGCCTTTATATTGACTCAAAATTATTCGATCAAAACTTTGGGTTTCAATGGCTTGCTGAAAAACATCTAAGAATTGTTGTTCCTGAATGGAAGGAGAAGCCAATTGAGACATACAGATCACTCGGATAAATTAAGCGATCAGTTTAAAACTTCTTACTTTAAAGGTAAAACTCCATTACTATACAAGTGTATTTTTTAATTATAGAAAATAAATAATCATGACTACTCAACTGCATTCTTATGATCCACATGAAGAAAAAATTAATGCGATCAGTCATGCATTTGGCGCAGGATTAGCACTTATTGCCAGTATTTTCATGCTGATTAAAGGCAGTTATTTACCGCTCGGGCAGTTTATCGGCTTATGTGTTTATGCCTTGAGTCTGATTTTACTCTTTGCAGCTTCAAGTCTGTACCATTATGCCGAATCGCCACAACGTCGGGGCTGGTACAAAAAACTGGATCACACCGCGATTTATTACCTGATTGCTGGAACCTATACGCCTTTCTTGGCAATTGCGATTCCAACGCCAAAAGCCCATTATTTGTTAATCGCGCTATGGGTGATTGCCGGCATTGGTACACTATTCAAGTTAGTTTTCATTCATCGTTTCCAGAAAATTTCACTGATCGCTTATCTGGTCATGGGATGGCTTGCATTGCTGGTAATGGATGATATGCAACGCTTTTTAAGCGATCAAGCTTTAACCTATCTGATCATTGGTGGACTTGCATATACCATTGGTGCATTGTTTTATGCATTAAAAAGAGTAAGATATACCCATGCTATCTGGCATGTTTTTGTATTGATGGGCGCTGGATCACATTTCTTGGCGATCTGTCTTTACGTGATATAACCCTCTATTTCTGCATTTTTTAGCAACCCTAAATCCGTAGATATGAGCTGGTATTTCGTATTTTTTTAAGAAATTACGCCTTTTTTAAAAAGATTACGCTTTTAAAACTAAGTTTTTTTATTTTTAGTAAGTGTAAGGTTTCTCATGGCGTCATCAAATTCTATACCTGCTTCGGAAGAAGTAGCTACAAATTCAAAATTCCGCGTACTGACCGCCAGCTTGGTTGGTACCACAATCGAATTCTTCGATTTTTATATTTATGCCACTGCGGCAGTCATCATTTTTCCGTATTTGTTCTTTCCAGCAAGTACCGATCCAATGACCGCAACCATTCAATCACTTGCAACTTTTGCGATTGCCTTTATTGCCCGCCCGATTGGCGCGGCACTGTTTGGGCATCTGGGTGACCGGATTGGGCGTAAAGCCACATTGGTCGCGGCATTACTCACCATGGGTATTTCTACCGTATGTATTGGTTTATTACCGACATACGCTCAGATCGGTATCGCGGCACCCTTACTGCTTGCACTTTGCCGTTTGGGTCAAGGTTTGGGTTTAGGTGGCGAATGGTCTGGTGCTGTTCTGCTTGCAACGGAAAATGCCCCTGAAGGCAAACGTGCCTGGTATGGTATGTTCCCGCAACTTGGCGCACCAATCGGCTTTATCTTGGCTACAGGTTCGTTCCTTACCCTGGGTGCATTCATGTCTGAAGCAGACTTTATGCAATGGGGCTGGCGCATTCCGTTTATCTCAAGTGCATTGTTGGTGATTGTCGGTTTATGGATTCGTTTAAAACTACATGAAACCCCAGCATTCCAAAAAGTACTGGACAAGCAAAAAGAAGTCAATATTCCATTTAAAGAAGTGACCACTAAACATTGGCGTATGCTGATTTTAGGTACAATTGCGGCAATCTGTACTTTCGTGGTGTTCTACTTAACCACAGTATTTGCATTGCAATGGGGTACCAAACAGCTCGGCTATAGTCGTGAAGAATTCTTACAATTACAGCTGGTTGCGACCTTATGTTTTGCTGCCTTTATTCCACTTTCTGCAGTATTTGCAGAAAAATTTGGTCGTAAAACCACCTCTATTGCGGTGTGTATTGTATCTGCCATTTTCGGTCTTTTCTTTGCCGACATGCTGGAATCTGGCAGCACACTCGTGGTGTTTTTATTCCTGTGTATTGGTTTAGCGATCATGGGTTTAACCTATGGCCCAATCGGTACAGTACTTTCTGAAATTTTCCCGACTGCAGTTCGTTATACCGGTTCAGCATTAACCTTTAACCTTGCGGGTATTTTTGGCGCCTCTTTTGCACCATTAATTGCAACCAAGCTTGCGACCACTTATGGCTTATATGCTGTGGGTTATTATTTAACTGCGGCCTCTATCTTGTCACTTTGTGCATTCTTGCTCATTCGTGAAACCAAAAATGATGATGTAAACAACCAGGTTTAATTTCATCAAAATATAAAAAAACCAGCGTACAACGCTGGTTTTTTTATGATCTTTTATAAAGTTTTCTCAAATTTGCTCATCACTTAACATTTCCTGATAGAGCTCTTCAAACACCTGTCGGTCACCACCTGCATTATAATAACTCGGCACAATATAAGTGACCAATTGACGGTATCGTTCAGTTGCATATAAGTGATCCAGCAAAGCTTCTACGTTATTTGCATCAAAGCCAAATGGCGTGATCAATTGCTGAAACTTTTGATAAAACCGGCTGGAAAATTCTGCTGTATTCACCACATCAGTTTCTGCCTGCTGAAAGCTTTTTTCCAAAGCAATTAAACCCGCTTCAAGCTGTACCGATTGAGACTCTGTTAAAGCAAAAAACTGACCCACCTCTTCCGAAAAAGACATACTGTTCTCCTGTTTTGCTCTAACTGTTATAAATCAATCCTGTTGTACAGTATGTCAAAAATTGTTCGAAAATCCATATTTCAGGATTTAAACCAGTTCAATAATATCAATTGTAGGCGGTACCCGAAAACGAAAAGGCACACCGACCAAGCCCGTACCGACCGTAACAAATACGTCGGCATGTTCATGCTGATATAAACCCTTTTTATGCCCCAGAATAGATACTTTTTTCATGATGTAATTGGTCAGCCAAGGCAGTTCAACCTGCCCGCCATGGGTATGTCCAGACAGCATTAAAGGACGTGTCGACAATCGCGGCACCATATCCACAGTATCGGGGTTGTGCGATAAAATCACCCAGGGTTTATCTTGAGGCAAGTCAGGCATAAAACGCATATCGGTTTTACCGGCCCATAAATCCCCTACGCCCAGCAAACGAAACTCTTCAAATTCCACCATCTGACCTTCAATATCAATCACATCATTGACACTTAAAGCATGTCTTAATAATTGTTGAATCGGTGGCCCAGGATATTGCTCATCATGATTACCATTGACCGAATAAACCGGGGCATTAATCTGTTTTAAAATAGCCAGTTCATCTGCCAACTTGTTTTCAGGTTCATAGGTCCAGTCCCCTGCCACCACCACCAAATCAGGATTCTGCTGATTTATTTTCTCGACAATAATTTTCAGTTGTCGTTCATGCCCCGAAAACAGACCAATATGCAAATCGGCGATCAAGGCAAGTTTGACCGGACGCTGCATATTCTGATCTGGATTTAACTGATATTGCAGGGTTTTAACACACACATGATGCGGTTCAATAAAACGCGCATAAATCAGCACGCTACTGAGCAGGAAAATAAAAACAGCTTGGTGAATGGAGTAATAGCCAGTCCATCCGGCATACAGACTAAAGAAAAATAAAGGAATCAGTAAATAAGATAAATAAAATGCCAGTAAATGCACAAAAGCTTTAAACGGATGAATGGTTTCGGTACGCGTTTGACTCAGCCATGCTTGCGCCACACCCCAAATTCCGAGTACAAAAAAAATAATATAAAAATAAAAAACGACCGAGTCTGTATCCCACATAATGATTTCTCTAACAATAACGAAGATATGACATCATTCATCTATTCTGATATTTATCTTTTCACAGCTGGCAATTATACTCAAACCAAATTTTGGTATTGTTTATAACTTATGGCGCGCTTTTCCCCTCCCACAACTCAATTAGAAACTGGTAAATTGCGTAGCTCTTCTCTCTATAAAACGACAGTATTATTGAGTTGTAGTCTGGTTTTAGGAATTCCAGCCTGTACGACTCTGCCAAAACAAACACCGCAACCGGTTGAATATGCGTTTGATACCGAAACCAAACAAACCTCACTGGCGCAAATTGTTTTACCGTTACGGGAACAAAATCCAAGTCTTACCGGTTATCGGGTTTTATACGATCCGCTTGAAGCTTTAGCAGCCCGCATACATCTTATTGATAAAGCAGAAAAAACTTTAGATTTACAATACTATATCTGGGATAACGATAGAATTGGCTCGCTTGCCCTGGATTCCATCATTAAAGCCGCAGACCGTGGGGTGAAAGTTCGTTTGCTGATGGATGACAACAATGCCAAAAAAATGGAAGGCATTTATCTGGCACTTGACCAGCATCAAAATATTGATGTAAGACTCTACAATCCATACCGTTTCAGACATTACCGTGCCATGGACATGGTGCTGGATTTAAAACGCATTAACCGTCGTATGCACAACAAAAGCTTTATTGCAGATAACCAGATTGCCTTAATTGGTGGTCGCAATATGAGTAATCAATATTATAACGTCAGTGACAATTATCAATTTTCTGATGTCGATGTGATGCTGGTTGGCTCTGCATCCGATGAAATCATTCATTCTTTTGATGAATACTGGAATGATGATTATGCCTTTCCAGTCAAGCAAATTGTTAATTCTCGACATTATGCATTGCGTTTTGAAAGTCTAAAAAAGCAACTGGACGAACATTCGCAAAGCATTAGCGTTCAGAACTATCTAGATTTAGCCAACCGATCGCATGCTTTTGAGAAATGG
>JBLZXS010000155.1:0-8308 GCA_050285325.1 Acinetobacter sp. | reverse complement strand
ATGATCATTCACGCCATCCAGCATCACATATTCAATGGTTACATGTTTACGTGAACTTTCATTTCCATCTTTGGCAATATAACGCTGGCATGCGGCAATGAGTTGTTCAAGCGGGTATTTCTTATTAATAGGAACCAATTCATTACGCAATTCGTCATTTGGCGCGTGTAAAGAAATCGCCAAGGCCACATCAATATCTTTCGCCAACTGGTCAATCTTCGGGACTACGCCTGAAGTCGACAAAGTCACACGACGTTTAGACATGCCATAAGCAAAATCATCCAGCATAATGCGCATTGAACTCAGCACAGCATCATAATTGAGTAATGGCTCACCCATCCCCATCATCACTACATTGGTCACTGAACGTTCACGTTCTGCAACAGGCACTTCTTCCATATAAGAATAGTTTGCCATCCACAGCTGACCGATGATTTCCGAAGGAGTTAGATCACGCTGGAAACCTTGTTTACCGGTTGAACAGAACGAACAATCCAGCGCACAGCCGACCTGCGAAGAAATACACAAGGTTTTACGCGAACCCGTTTTGTCTTCTGCAGGAATCAGTACGGTTTCAACCAAAGACCCATCACCATCACCAACACGGAACACCCATTTACGGGTACCGTCTTTAGAATAATTACGGTGCACCACTTCTGGCGCTTTAATTTCACAAATCTTTTCTAATTTTTCACGCAGTTTGCCTGAAATATTACTCATTTCAGCAAAATCAGTCACAAAGAACTGATGAATCCATTTCATCACCTGCCCTGCACGGAACTTTTTTTCACCGATATCTTCGAAGAATTTTTCCAATTGCGGACGTGACATGCCGAGTAAGTTCACTTTTTCCACAGTTTTGTGCTGTGTTGGAGCGGATGGAGATGGTTGCTGTTCAGCTGAAATGGCTGATGTAGCGACGACTTCAGTACTCATGTGTAATTACCTAAACCATGTCTAAAGATGAAAGGAGAAGCTCAATAATCGAGCAAAGCATTATTCAGAGAATAAAAAAACCAGATAAGTATAATAACACTTATCTGGCTTGAATACTTCGAATTAACGAGTACGTGGGCAGATCTCAGTTTGAGCGAAGAAGTAGTTAACTTCACGATCAGCAGATGCAACTGAGTCAGAACCGTGAGCAGCGTTTTCATCGATGCTTACAGCGAAATCTGCACGGATAGTACCAGGAGCAGCTTCTTTAGGGTTAGTCGCGCCTAAGATGTCACGGTGTGCAAGAACAGCGTTTTCGCCTTCAAGAACAGATACTACAACAGGACCAGAAGTCATGAACGCAACTAAGTCACCGAAGAAACCACGTTCTTTGTGCTCAGCATAGAAGCCTTCAGCTTCAGCTTGAGTAAGGTGTTTCATTTTAGTCGCAACGATTTTAAGACCAGCTTTTTCGAAACGAGCAAAGATATCACCAACGTTGTTTTTGCCAACAGCATCTGGTTTAACGATAGATAAAGTACGTTCAATAGCCATGATTGGCTCCTTATGTCAATTTGACGAGAAAATTTTGCCGCATTATACCGAGATAATCAGCAAGTATCAGCTTTTGATATGTAAAAAATGGTTTTTTTCGATTTACTGACTAACGAACTTCGTCAATCCACGCCATTTGAATCCCTTCCAGCAAACCTTCAGTCGATTTTTCCGGGTCATCATTAAAGTCAGGCAAGGCACAAACCCATGCATGCAAATCCGTAAAACGAATCCATTGTGGGTCCACATCAGGATGTGCTTCTGAAAGTTCAATGGCAAGATCAATGGTGTCGGTCCAACGTAAACCCATGGGTATTCCTAAGCGCTATATGAATGCTCTACTTTAACAAATTCCTAAAATCGTAAAATAGTTTTTCGATTTTTAAAAAGACATTTTTATAACACGATATTTAAAAAGGGTGCGGTAAAAATAATGCCAATTGCGACGAGCACACCAATCAGTGCCCCCACAATCACATCACTTGGATAATGCAATCCTAATACCATCCGCGATATTGCAACCAGCAGGGTAAAAGGCAACATAAAAACCAGTAGCATCGGTTGAATATAACCCATCACTGTACTGGCCATAACTGCATGCAAGGTATGTCCAGAAGGAAAGCTAAAGTGATCCAGCGGTTGCTCCTTTAACATCACCACTTGATGGACTTGATAAGGCCGAGGTCGTGTGGTTTTTTGTTTTAAGATTTTATAAATTGCAGTTCCTACAGATCCGCTTATCAGGATATATAATAATTGCTCAATATAAAATGCATCTTCCAGCACCCAAAGACTGACCAGCATAATGCACCAAAATAAACCATTACCTAGGCGGCTAATAATCTTAAAAAAATGGGCGACTGTATGTGAATGTGAAAAATGATTCAAATACATACATCCTTTTAAATCGAGATCTAACATCGTTATTATTGCTTTTTTTAATTTCATGATGATTCTCCTTTAAGCATCTGCTTAAAATTCAGGATGTCATTTGTATCTCTCTAGCCACCATATATAGTGCCTGTTCAAACTGTTGTACGGGATGTTGCCATCCCTCATTTTGTACCATTTCACGGGCTTTCATACCCATACGCTTCAACTGTTGATTATTCGGCAATTGATAGATTGACTGCATAAAATTCTCTATCCGACCTAAAGGACTTAACCAACCTGTTTCACCATTTCTCACATGTAAATGCGCACATGCATAATCATATGCAATCACCGGCAAGCCACTCGCCATTGCTTCAAGTACAACATTACCAAAGGTTTCCACCTGACTGGCAAACACAAAAACATTGGCGCTTGCATAGGCTTGAGCTAAATTCAAACCGGTTAAATTTCCTGTAAAAATAACATCATGACCTTGGCATAGCATTTCCAGACGACTGCGATCCGGTCCATCACCAACAACAACCAGTTTTGCATCTTGCTGATTGTTTCGCTTCATCGTTATATAGGCATTTATCACTACATCAACTTCCTTTTCGGGAGATAGTCGTCCTACATATAGCATTACTTGGGTCTCTGAAGTTACCTTCCACTGTTGTCGTAAAGTCTCCGAACTATGTACTGGAGAAAATGATGCAATATCTACGCCACGTCCGACAACAACCAAAGGACACCGAACCCCAAACTTTCTTAGAATATATTCCGTATCCTTACTGGGAATACAGGTCAGTTGTGTATTGTTATGAAACCAACGTAAATAACGCTGAATCGGCTTAACTAAAAAAGCCAGATCAAAGAAACGACTAAATTCTTGAAAAGGTGAATGGAAGCCACTCGAAACAGGAATTCCTTTGCTTTTAGCTGCCTGCAAAACACTCAAACCCAAGGGTCCTTCTGTAACAATATGCACCACATCGGGCACAAAACCGTCAAGTGCATTTGATACTTTTAAGAATTGTGGCCAACCAAATTGGAGAGTTGGATACTTAGGAATCGATTGCGCTTTAACCAAACACTCTTTACTCGGTAAAAAGTCACAACATACCTGTTGTTGTTCCGGTCGAATCAGTAAAATTTTATGACCTTGTTTTTGTAAACCTTTACAGAGTTGTAGTAATGAGAGTGCTACCCCATTAATTTCTGGAGGCCAAGTTTCCGTAACTATTGCTATTTTTAGACGTGGACGAACCAATTCTTTTAACAACTGAAGATCATCACGCACTATATCGTGTTTTTTTTGCTTGAAATAAAATTGAAAACTTTCTGGAAAATCTTGTTGTTTTAGCAGACTGGTCGCATACAAATTTGCCATACAACACCTCTGTTAGTATTTTCAACCTAGCTTAGATGCTGTTTCTTTCAGTTTGATGATTTTTAGATGACCGTTTATTGAAATATGGCATAACTCTAAAACCAAGAAAAACAAACCTTACGCTTCTCAAGTATCCTATTTTTAACGGTTGTTTTTTAATTTTTTTTAATCACACGCAAGGTATCCACTTAAAACAATACATCGCTATATAGATCAACGGCAGTACTTATAGAAAGCTGCCCATCTAATCACACCTCAATAACATATTTACTATTTTTTGAATTTCCTGATTTGGAAAGAGGAATATTCCACTGATTTCTGATAAGACCAGAAATACTCATTCAAGTTTTTAACCGATAAACACCATTCGTCACATCACTCTAAACATCCGAACTTCTTAAATTTCAACGCATACATTATTAAATAATATTAGACACTCAAGAAGTTCGCTTAAAAATAAATTCATATTAAAATGAAATTTCAACTGAAATTCTATCTCGGTAAGTTCCTGCAGGGACCCCATTTAAGGGATTATCTTCAAGTCTTACCGATATGATATATTTTTGTCTTTGTGCTGCACCTTGATTAAGCTGCACCCCCCATAAATTTTCATTCGCACCGGTCAAATTCAACCTTGTACGTAATTTATAAGGACCATTTGAAACAAAGCTTACTCCGTTTGGCGTTATTAAATTTTGACTATTAAATAAAATTGAATAGCCGCTATCACATGAAATATTAAAAGAAGTAGCAGACTGACTACGCTGATAACTTGTTAAACGCATCTCAGCACTTGTAAATCCATCAATTGAACATTGCTGAGCAGCGACTCCACTACTGATCAATGTACCAATCCATATTAAAATTATTTTTTTCATTTTATCACCTCTTTACATACGGCCTGCAAAACCTGATTTTCGGAATTTTGGAATTGACCTTCATTCACGACAATCTGGGCCTGACATTGTCCGTTATTCTGGGTTTTTATCTGAAGTTTATAATGACCAGGTTTTAATAAATAAAGGTAGACCACTCCGTCACTATCAACAAAATATGGCTCATTTGAAACACCCTCTATCAGAACCTCTGATCCTGCTGATAAGTTATTTCCATTGCTATCTTTAACATTGATAGCAATACGTTTTGTTTTATTAATTGGAAAATCAATTTTATAACCACGTTGATCCAGTCCAACTAACTTTTTAGAAGAATATGGAAAAGTTTCTTCCATAGCTAACTGATTATGATCAAAAGAAATATCATAATTTATATAAGGAATAATATTATGTACAAACATATAACCTTTATCATTGGTATGACCGACCAAAGATGAGGACCTATAAATATCTAAATCTGGATGATTATTCACTTTAACAAGAGCAAAAGCATTATCTGCATATTTAGTTAATGCAGCTTTATTACCCAACCAAACTACTGAACCCTCAAACATTGCCTGTGAAACACGATTATTTTCATATTCATCATGAGAAACTCGCAAATTACCGATGTCAGTTTTCCATAAACCATAAGCATTGTAATTTATTTCATCTTCTATTCGGTTAACACCAATTACATAGTCAAATCCATTTTGTGTAATAGAGGTTTTACTAAAATTTAATCGGGTTTCATCATTTTCAGTATCATGGGTTAAATTAATTTGTCCTTTTTCCGCCCAATTATAAGTAAATGCAATATTAAACCCATAGTCTTCTTCATCACCAAAATCTCTGGAAAAACCGATAGTTGAATAAAGATTTGTAGTTAAAATTTTTCTTACTCTAATATCAAAAAGTTTTCGGTCTAAATAGTTAATATTATTAGAAGAATAATTTGTTTGATCAATATAACTTATATTAAGTCCATCTATATATTTCATATTATAAAAATTAAAATAGATGAGATTGGATGTTTTAATATTAGAATTATATTCTTCATCAGCAATATATTTATATTCTTCAGAAAAAAAACGACTATTAATCCCAAATGACCAATTTAGAAAATCTCGACTAAGAGATATAGAAGCTCCATAGCCTTGCTCATTTTCAGCATCACTTCCTGCCAGAGAAGTATCTAAAAGTACATATTTACTTAATGCTTGAGTCCATAATAAACTGACATTGCTTGCCTCTTCACTATATAAAATATCTGTTCCCAGAGTAGTGGATGAAGTTATTCCACGTCTAAAATAGAACTTTGAGAAAAAATCTCGGTAATCATCATCAACCTCATCATAGTTATATCTTAACTTTCCTAAAGAAAAATTATATTCATTTAATTTAGGTTTTAGCAATTGATTATCGATATAAATAGGAAAACTCTGAACCGTTCTATTTCCCAAAATATCTTCCACAACAATTTGGGCATTTCCCGCTTGGTTAATAAGCGCACCCGTAGGCAATGAGTAATTACCAGGAGTTACCGAATTTTTGTATAATTGAACGCCATTCAGATATAAATCAACTGTAGAAGGTAGAGCAGCACTCCCACTTAAAGTAGGTGCATTCCAATAAATAAAATCTGGACGATCTGTATAATTTGTCCCAATACTGACTCCTCCAAAACGGAAGGAATTATTTAAGCTATTATAAGTACTGGTTGTATCTCCTAAAGTTAATATTAAAAATTTTTCAGGAAATTCAATATCAAAGCTACTGCTTACTCGAAGCAATTTCTTTTCTATCTCATTAGGATTATTTCTGTATAAAAAAGAGTTTTTTAATAACCAATAATCTTTAAATATTCCTAATTCAGAGAAAGTATTAAAATCCTGTTCATAATTATCTTTACTATAAAAAAGACTATAATTCAAAAAACCACCAAAATTTGCCTTTTCTGGAGGTGTAGTGGAATCAAAATCGTATTGAGTATCTGCAAAATAATCTGGTGGAAAATGTAGTTTTATTGCTTGTAAAGCCTGATCATCTTCAACTTTAACTTCAGAAATACTCAATAAACAAAAATCTTTTTTAATTAAATCTCTACTCAACTTCTCAATCCGTACCCCTACATTTTTTAATGCCTGACATTCAATAAATTTTTTCCCATCTCTAGAAAAAGTTACTGCTTCCGTTTTATAATCAAGGCCATTGATCCAAATATTTACAATGACCAGATCCATTTCTTGTTGTTGATTTACGTTCTGATTAATATCCGCATTTACATATGTAAAACCCATACTACAAACTATCATTGTAAGAATTTTAGTAGCCTTCATAGCACTATCCTTTTACAGAGTATTCCAAATACTTCTCATCCTTATCCGTTTTAATTTTAATTTTTAACTCATTATTATTTGTAATTTCTCCAAGCTCGAGCTTGATTGTATTCCCCCCTAACACATACTGAGCTAATTTTTTTTTCAAAATTTCTTTATTCTTAGTATCTGTTACAAGTATTTCCACAATTTTTATATGTGATTTGGCTAAATTATCAATATTTAAATAAGCTTGATTCTCATGTTTTTCTAACTTTAGGTTTAATTTTGGATTGGCTTGTTTTCCAGCAAATAATGGCAAGGAAAAATTAAATAAAAAATTAATCGAAGCACTATCTTCTGCAATAGGTGTCACTTCTTTAAAAATAATACGCCAGGTTTGTTCTTGATCTATATTTGATAAGGGCTGACTAAAACCAACACGTACAATTTGTTGACTTTCTGGTTTCAATTCAAAAGTTTTAGGATTAAATAAAAGTGTTTTATCTTCTTCTAAAATATCTTCACCTTTCTGATTTTGTTTCCATTTTAATGCCGAAATTTCAAATATCCTTGATTTTTTTAATCCGGTACTTTCGATACTTACAGTCGTACTTCTTTGTCGAGTAGAATCCTGAATATATAATTGTACAGGGTTAAATTTTATTCCTGCTGATACAGAAAGACTCAACAAAAGTAATCCGAAAAAACCTATTATTTTTTTCATCGTTATTTACCCCAAATATAAAAATTATTTTTTTTGCTTTAAAGGCTAAAAATAGGAGATACTGAAATGCACCTCCTATATGACATTTTTTAAAATAGAGAATACTTATAATCTAGAATTTAATTTCTACACCATAAGTTCCGCGATAAGTACCAGCATATGTGCCGATACCGATGTTGTGAGCGTGAGCTCTCACACCATAAGTATGCTCTCGTCCATCCCAACTAACTGTAGAACCGCTGGTATATTCAGCTCTACCTCGGCTAGTTACCACATCTACCGGTACAGTTCGAGTACCATTCGCCAATGTTCCAGGCGGTGTAATAGCTAAACTATAATCCGCATTTGTACGTACACCAAAAGTTGTGGAATCGGTGTAACGATTTCGTTCTGTAAGTACTAAAGTTGAATCTTCAATATCAAGATCACAGTGCTTTGGCACTTCCAATACAATATCAATTTTTCCTTTACAATCATGACCACAACCAGATTTTCCTGGTTTATGTGGTCCACCTCCACGATCTTCATCTCCTGCATACACGCTTGTTGCACACACACCAAAGGCTAAGGCTGCTAATGCTACTTGTATTGTTTTATTCATAACTTTCTCCATTTCTTTTTTTAAAAGAATGTA
>JBLZXS010000154.1:3286-5506 GCA_050285325.1 Acinetobacter sp. | reverse complement strand
CCATCACAGACTCATCTAGGGTTGCAGTCGGTATACGTGGTCGTGCTCGTCATCAGCGTTATGCCACCCAGATGTCACGCGCTGCCATTCGCCGTTGTGTCAGTCCCGAGCAATTACTGGATGTTGATTTACAGCAATTTCCTCACTTGCAAAAGCGATTGCTGCGGATTGCCAAGATCATGAACAGTTGCAATGTGCAGTGGGGATATACAGGGAGTGTAGGTTATGAACTCGCAAGCGGTATTCAAGCTGTACATGAGCAAAGTGATATTGATCTGTTGGTTCGTATGCCGAATTACTTGAGTAAACAGATTGCACAGAATATGTTGCAGCAGCTGGCAGAGACAACGGACAAATTAGATATTCAGTTACAAACCCCACAGGGCGGGGTGGCTTTAAAAGAGTGGGCAACCAGTTCAGGAAAGGTTTTACTTAAACGTCATGATGCTGCAGTTTTAGTTGAAAATCCCTGGCAAGAAAAGGAAGTCATATGAGCACAATATGGGTATATCCCGGGCAAGGCGCTCAAAAAGTCAATATGTTGCATGATCTGCCTGAGCATCAATTAGTTCAATACTATTTGGAGCGTGCTTGTGTAGCTTTACAGCGTGATGTACTGACACTCGATCAGCCGGAGGCCCTCGGTTCAACTGAGGCCGTGCAACTGTGTTTGTATCTGGCAGGTTATATCAGTTCAGCTATTTTGCTTGATGAACAGGTACAACCTGAGTACGTAGCCGGGCTATCCATTGGCGCATGGACAGCGGCAGCAGTGGCCGGAGTGTTTGGTTTTGAAGATGGCCTGAAGCTGGTGTCATTACGTGGCAGGCTCATGCAAGAAGCTTATCCTTCTGGTTATGGCATGATAGCCATCATCAATGCAGATAAATCAGAGGTCAGCCAATGGGTGGCAGAGGTTTATCAAAAAATGGGCAATATCTATATCGCAAATTTTAATGCCGCCAACCAGATTGTGATTTCTGGTTCAGAAATGGCCATGCAGCAGGTGGTAGACATTGCAAAACATAAGGGAGCAATGGCCAAGAAATTAAATGTAAGCGTGCCCTCGCATTGTGAGTTGTTGAATGCACAGGCACTACAATTGGCTCAGGCTATCAACCCGATAGATTTGAGTCCAGCAAAGTTCAAATATTTGAGTGGTACATCTGCGCGGTTAATCTACGGAGTAGCACAAATTAAGGACGATCTGATCTTTAATATGTGTCGGACCATTGATTGGGAAAGTACCGTTCAGGCGGCGTGGGAACGCGGAGTAAGGTTGCAAATCGAAGTTTTACCTGGCTCGATTTTAACGGGGCTGGCAAGAAAAGTTTTTAAAGAAGGCAGCGTTTTGTCATTTCAAACAACACGCACGGACAGTCTTATAGTCGCAATGCATCAACAGGCAAATCATTGCTAATTGAACATTGGTATTAAGGACAATTGAATTGGAATAACCCAAGGGAAATGAGGGAATCACCATGATTATTTACGGAGTCGGTTTGCTTGCACTATGTACACTCGTAGGTGTAGTGGTAGGTGACATGTTAGGTGTGCTATTTGGTGTAAAGTCAAATGTGGGTGGTGTCGGTATTGCCATGATTCTGCTGATTTTTATTCGCATATGGATGGATAAGCGCGGCTTGATGACCGTGGAAACCGAAAAGGGTGTGGTCTTCTGGGGCACCATGTACATTCCGATTGTAGTCGCAATGGCCGCACAACAGAATGTGATTGCCGCAGTTTCAAGTGGACATATGGCAATATTTGCCGCTATTGCTTCTGTGATCGTGTGTACGCTCACAATCGCAGCTTTAAGCCGTTATAAAAAAGGAACTCCTTTGCCAGATGAAGATGAATTCCATATGGCTGAATTAGGAGATAAAGCGCATGGTTGATTTAATGTTGAATGGTTTAACCCATTTAGGTTTAGTGACGGCCTTTGCTTTAGTCGCCTTTATTATGTGGTTTTCCACCAAGCTCTCTAAATACTTGACTAAAGGTCGGGTGCACGCTTCCGCCATCGCCATTATCATTGGTTTGGTTTTGGCCTATATCGGTGGCAGTGTAACGGGTGGTGAAAAAGGGATTACTGATATTGCTTTGTTTACCGGTATTGGCTTGATGGGCGGTGCGATGTTGCGAGATTTTGCAATTGTAGCTACGGCATTTGAAGTTCAGGCAACGGAAGCAAAAAAAGCCGGTTTTATTGGGGTGTTG
>JBLZXS010000154.1:0-3276 GCA_050285325.1 Acinetobacter sp. | reverse complement strand
GCCCTCTTTTTAGGAACCATTCTTCCGTTTATTGTCGGTTGTATGTTTGCTTGGATTTTTGGTTATCGCGATGCCGTCAGTATTACCACGATTGGTGCAGGTGCAGTGACGTATATTGTCGGACCCGTTACAGGCGCAGCCATTGGTGCAAGCTCAGAAGTGATGGCATTGTCGATTGCTACAGGTTTGGTCAAAGCAATTTGTGTAATGGTATCTACCCCAATGACCGCAAAATTCATGGGCTTGGATAATCCGCGTTCAGCCATGATTTTTGGTGGTCTGGCGGGAACGGTAAGTGGGGTTTCAGCAGGATTGGCTGCAACAGACCGCCGTTTAGTGCCGTATGGTGCATTAACAGCTACTTTCCATACCGGTTTAGGCTGCCTCATGGGACCTACCATCTTATTCTTATGCGTTAAACTTTTCATCGGTTAAGTACTTAATTAAAAGAAGAAGGCAATTTTCCCTAGTGGGGTGAATTGCCTTTTTCTGCATTCAGAACATTATATTTTTGCGTGAACATCCGGCATTCAGCAATTAATGCCAATAAGTTAGGATCGCGCTCCTTACTTTTCAAAAAAACCAGACCAATTTTCTGTTTGATTCGATACTCCTGCTTTAACCGAATCAGTTTAACCGAGCTTTCATAAATCGTTGCAATACGTCCAGGTAACAAAGCAAAACCGACTCCTGAATTGACCATGCTAATTAAAGTAAAAATATCAGAAACTTGTAAAAATACTTTAGGATCAATTTTAGCCTTCTCAAATATCACATCGCTATCACTACGTGTCGCAAAGCCTTTTGCTAAAGTCAGAAAGGTTTCCTCTTTGAGCAGGCTTAAATCAATTTCATCACACCCCACATACTTGGAGTCTTTATTCACTGCTAAAAAAATATCATCTTCAAACATCGGTAAATGTTCAAATTCCTGACCAGAAGTGGTTTCATTCAGTGCGACAATCACAGCATCCAGTTCAGTTTCTTTTAGTTTTTTGACTAAATCGATATTTGAGCTCAGCAAAAGCTGGATATCTAATTCGCCCCGTCTAAGTTTTACCCCGCTGATAATGCTGGGCAAGGTGGTCACGGTTAAGGAATACAAGGAACCTAAATGAAATATTTTTGAGGCAAATCCTGCTGCTTCACGTGTTTTATTCACGGTAGTGACAATGTCCTGAATAATTTTCTTTGAATATTCTTCCAGTACATAGGCACTTTTTAACGGAATTAAACTGCGCCCTTCATTTTTAAATAAAGGGCAACGTAACGAGTTTTCAAGAGAATGCAATGCTTTGTGAACACTGACATTACTGATCTGCATATCAACCGCTGTTTTTGACAAATTGCCACATCGCATAAAAGATAAAAAAATTTGAATTTTTTTGAGTGTAAGTTCTTCGTCTATTTCCACCGAAATCTATCCTTAAATGCTGATGGGATGAATAACACCATAATATACTGAATAATTCTCCATATAATATCGATTGATACAAAGATGATGAAACAGAAACAGGCTATATCACGTCTAGGCAAAGCTGACAAAATTGCGTAATCGATGGCTTTTTCATGATCAGCAGGTTCAGCATTTATCGCAGATACAAATTATGTCATCGAGGGCAGCGACCTCTCCAAAATATTCAAATAAAAATTTGAAAAGAATGCTAAATAACATTCCTTAATTCTCGCGCCGTTTCCTGTAACAAAGGTAAAATTTGCTGAATCAAATATTCTTTAGTGGTTCGCATGGTCGGTGACACGATATTTAATGCCGCAATGACTTTGCCTTTAGGATTATAAATAGGTACCGCCAGCGCATGTACGCCCAACTCATGCTCTTCGGAAGAATAGCACCAGTCCTGTTCCTTGATTTCCGCGAGAAGTTTTAGAAAATCTTGATTATCAATACAACTATATTTGGTCAGCCGTTTTAAAGGATATTTGTCTAACCACAGTTTTTGCTCCTCCGGTTCTAAATGTGCCAATAAAATTTTCCCTGCGGAAGTCGCATGGGCGGGCAGGCGATTACCTAAATGTAATCCATAAGGATTGACCCGATCGGTCTGTTGATGTGCTGCACTGCGAGCAATGGTAATGGCTTCAAAGCCATCTAAAACCATAACTGAATAAATAAGAGAAGTTTGATTGGTCAGCAAATTCAGTAAAGGCTGACAAATTTTGGGAAGTTGTGAACCACTTAAATAAGCACCTGAAAATTTTAAAATTTTTGGTGATAAATAAAAATAATGTCCATCAAACTCCAGATATCCCAGATATTCTAAGGTCAATAAGTGTCGCCGTGCCGCAGCTCGGGTCATTCCCGTCCTTTCAGCAGCCGTACTAATATTTAAACGCTGACGTTCTGGACCAAAACAGTCTAAAATGGCCATGCCTTTGCTAATGCCCGCAACAAAATCTTCGTGTCGAATTATTTTTTGATTATCAGGGTTTTTTAAGCTTTTGATTACTTTGGGTTGGGTATCATCCATGGCTCAGCTTCTCATATGAATAAATTAAAAACTAGAAATGAGATTAATCTAATCTAACTATAAGATAATCCATATTATGAATTAATGTTCGATCATCGAACAATAAAAACAACTATCGAACTTAATTACTTTATAACCGTAGATCATTTCTAAAAAAAGTTCAAAAATGATTCTAAGGAATTCAAATGAAAATACTCGGGATTGAGTGATCTGAACTCATATTTAAACTATCTGTATTTTCTCTCCAGTTTTGATTTTTCCTCCCTAATTTATGCATCGTACAGACGGAGTTGTCGAATGATCGATAAAAGCACTGCCTCACTGACTGAAGCGCTCTCCCAGATTAAAGATGGTGCCACCATCATGATTGGTGGTTTTGGTACGGCTGGACAGCCGGCTGAACTGATCGACGGTTTAATCGAACTGGGTGTAAAAGACCTGATCATTGTGAACAACAATGCCGGCAATGGCGATTACGGTTTGGCCAAGCTGCTTAAAACCGGTGCAGTGCGCAAGATTATCTGTTCTTTCCCGCGTCAGTCCGACTCTTATGTATTCGATGAAATCTACCGGGCCGGAAAAATTGAACTGGAACTGGTACCGCAAGGCAATCTGGCTTGCCGGATTCAGGCCGCTGGCATGGGACTCGGTCCCATCTACACCCCAACCGGTTTCGGAACGCTGCTGGCGGAAGGCAAACCGATCCTGAACTATGAAGGCAAGGACTTTGTGCTGGAAAACCCGATCAAGGCCGATTTTGCTTTGATTAAAGCGCATCAGGGCGACC
>JBLZXS010000153.1:0-3601 GCA_050285325.1 Acinetobacter sp. | reverse complement strand
ATGGCACGCAGTAAACTCATAATACAACTGACATTATCATTATAATATTCAAGCGGCTTCAGTACTGATTCTTCAATGGATTTAAAGCCTGCCGCATGAACCACCGCTTCCACAGAATATTGTTCAAAAACTTTGTTTAAAGCAGGTGTATTTCGAATATCAATTTTGACAAATGGTATATACATACCGGAAATATATTCAAGTCGTTCTAATGTTTGTAAATTGGCATTGGATAAATTATCCACAACAATGACTTCTTGCCCCTGAGCCATCAGGCTTAAAGCAATATGTGAACCAATAAAGCCTAAACCACCAGTCACTAAAATCATTGTATACTACCTTTTTCTTATGAAGTTTGGATGCATCAACTTTAGATTGGTCATTCCTCAAGTGAATTTCGATGAGTACCTTATTACTAATTACTTCCGCCCCAACCTCTATATATGCCTGGCATGCGCTTGGTTTAGCACAGGCTTTACACGCTAAGAACCAGACATTTCGTGTATTTTTCTATCAAGACGGTGTTTCTGTGGCGAACTCCTTACAGTGGGTTCCTGATGATCAACGTCATTTGACTGAAGAATGGCAAAAGTTAGCCATTCGTTTACCGGTTTGTGTCAGTGCTGCATTAGCACGGGGTATTACTAACCCGGAAAATGCAAAACGACATCAAATTAGCCAACATAATCTTGCTCAAGGCTTTGAATTGGTTGGACTGGGTGAACTTGCCGATGCAGTGCAATCCGCACAACGTCTGATTCAATTCTAAGACGTTATTCTTTGGAATTTGTTGCTTTTAAAAGGTAAATTGTGTGAAATCTGTACTCGTTATTTTAACTCAAGCCAATCTTGCCAATTTACAAGTGCATGAAAGCTTGTCTGCCACCATGGTACTGGCGACTTTTGGTTGTGAAGTCAAAGTTTTGCTGCAAGATGCAGCATTAAGTTTATTGAATTCAGACTTGCAGTTTGAACAGCTTAAACATGCCTTTAAACTGGCATCCAATATGGTCGACAGCTTTGAGTTTTATGACTTGACCCCTATTTTGGTGGAAAATAAAAATCAGGATTCGCATTTTGTAACCCAAGCTGCACAGGAGATTGAATTTGTTGAACTGGATAGTGAACTGATTCAAAATTTTGATTTTGTGCTGTATTGGTAAAGATGAAGAGTGAAATGATCATGTCAAATAACAGTTTATATTTAGTACAAAGTAATTTTTCAGCTACGCCATCGGTATTGTCAAAACTAGAACAACTCTACAGTCCTGAAGATAGCGTTGTTTTAATGGGAGAATCTGTATTGCAGTTTCAACAGTCTTTCTTGCAACAGTTAAAATGCCTCTATGTGTTGGAAACTGATGCTGAAATTTTGGCAGGGCAAAAATTTGAGAATATGCAAATCATTTCCTATGCTGAATTTGCCGATATTTGCCTAAAGCATAGCCGTTGTATACGTTTGAATTAATTTTGAGATTATGATGAATTTAGCACTCGATCAAGATGGTCACTTAGTCGATTACACCATTTGGAATGAAGCGGTTGCACAAGAATTGGCAAACTCTTTAGATCTGGAACTGACAGCGTGGCATTTTGAAGTCTTGCATGCGGTACGCCAATTCTATCAACAGTTTGGTCACTCGCCTGCTACACGCCCACTGATAAAGTTCCTGATGAAAACGGTCAGTTCAGAAATTGATAATGCTGTATTACAGGACAAATTTAACACCGGATTGGTGGCACGTCATTTAAGCCGTTTAGCCGGTATTCCCAAGCCTCCAAATTGTCTTTAAACACGATTGATCAACGTTTAAGACTGGATTTTGTGGCGCTCCAGATAATCGAAATAATCCTGGGTTAATTCGGGTTTAATTTGCTTGGCATGAAGGGGTTCATTACATTCAGAACACACCAGTCTTGGCGTTATGTTATGACCGCAATTTTTATGAATGTATTGCATCGGCTTACCAAAGCCCTTATTCATCCATTCATCTGCCCAATGCGCCATAGACATTAAAATCGGATAGAGAGCTAAACCCTTTTCTGTCAGACGATATTCATAACGCTCTTGTCGTTGAACATACGGGGTTTTAACTAAAATTTCATTTTCAACCAGACGTTTTAACCGGTCAGATAACACATGCCGGGTTACCCCTAAATTTTGTTGAAATGATTCAAAACGGCGTGTTCCTAAAAAGGCATTACGTAAAATAAGCAAGGTCCACCGATCACCAATCACCGACAAGGTTCTGGCAATTGAACAGGGTTGTTCCCCAATGTCATCCCATTTCATAAAGAAAAATCATCAACAAAAGTTTAACCTAGAAAAGTTACCGCATTCCCCACAATATTGAAAGGTTTGTAATCCAAATCTAGAAAAAGCTGTTGCAAAAAAATCTCCGCATTCAGCTTTTAAATTTAATAAGTTTAAATCCCTGTACTCTACATAAGATCAGGTCATTTCATGCTAGATAAAATAATAGTTAAAAATGGATTTCATTCTGATTTTCTTCAATAATTCTTAGCCATGCTCGAGTAGCCGGATTCATTGCAACTGTGGTATTCCAGGCCATACTCAAGGTCCAGTTAATATGCGGGTTTTCCAGGATACTGACATTATATTTTGTTTTATCTAGCTGTTCACAATAGGTTTTTGGTAGTAATGCAATGCCAACATCGGACTCTACCATTTTCGCAATAAAGTCCCACTGACTGCTTTTACACACGACATTTGGTTCAAAGCCCACATAGTTGGCTGCTTGTAAAATTATATTATTTAAACTAAAGGTATCTGCATAAAGTAAAAATGACTCTTCTTTTAGTTCAATTAAAGAAACTTTTTCTCTATTTTTCCATTGCGTATCTTTTCGAGAGAGTAAACATAACGGTGAATCGATAATCGGAATGCCACTTAAAATGGGTTTTAAATGTCCCAGTAAAATACCGACATCTACTTTTTTTGCCAAAATCGCATCTTCAATTCCGGTCGCACCCACTTCTAAAAAACTTAACTCAATATGAGGATATTGCTTGTGAAATTTGGCAATTAGACTACTGAGTAATGCCGATCCGACTGGTGGAAGTCCAATGGTTAATTTACCCTGTTTTAAATGGCGCACCTTAGCAACCGTTTCAAAAATACGTTGTTGCTCTGCCAATATCACCAAAGCATGCTGGTAAATTTGCTCCCCCATATAAGTTAAAATGACATCTCTTTTTCGCCCCGCTTGACCTTTATGAAAGAGTGGCACGCCGATTTCTTGTTCCAAAGCATGAATTGCCTTACTAATGGTCGGTTGAGTGACACACATTTCTTCGGCAGTTCGGCTAAAACTTTGCAGTTGCACAATTTTAACGAACATGGTCAGACTCTTAATATCCACAGAACATTCCATTTAGGCATAATCTTTTTTTTATTATTCATAATATAGCCAATGGGTCAAATCTAAAATACGCCCAAGCTTTTATCTCTTGTTATTATGTCTACCTCTTTACTCTCTCCTAAGCGACTTCATCTTGCTCAAATTATTCTGCAATTGAGTTTTCTGGTCATCATTTGGTGGGTCGCTTCAGTTATACAGCACACACTCAATCTACCTGT
>JBLZXS010000152.1:0-4950 GCA_050285325.1 Acinetobacter sp. | reverse complement strand
CATTTCTTCCAACACTACAAAGACTTAGAGCCTGGTAAATGGGTTAAGTTAAGTGGTTGGGAAGGTGCTGATGTTGCGAAACAAGAAGTATTGAGCTCAATTGCAGCTTATGCAGAAGCAAACAAATAATTGAACTGCTTTTTAGTTTAAGCTTTTAAAGCTTAAATAAAAAAACCTGCACAATGTGCAGGTTTTTTATTTATCTTAAATATGCTGTGGAATTAAAATAATTTCACAGGGATATCTAAAAATAAACGCCATTCATTGGTGTCACCAATGTAAGCATTTTCATAAGCATTGTTTGCACGGTAAATGGAATTACGTACACGTAAGCTGGCATCTTTAGCAAAACCGCTTTGAACAGTATATTTTACCTGGTTAAAGAACTCATTTTCTTTACCTTCGTCAGCTGTGCCAGCAACTTTAATATCCCAGCCATAGACATAAGCAGTGGTCCAGTTCAGACCTGGAACACCCAATTTACCAAAATCTAAATTGTATTGTACTTGGGCTGATTTTTCATGGTTGCCGACAAAGTCAGACAAGTAAGAATTTGGCAAGTAAACGCTTTGGAATCCATCAGCATTTTGACCGTAATCATAGCCAGTATTGCCAGTATTTTGCTGGTAAGCCAGCATAAGATTATGCGCACCAGTATTATAAGTACCTGAAATTGCCCAGATATTATTGCTTCGGCCTGAAACATCTTCATTGCCAATTGTAGATGAATAAGTTGTAGCTTGTTCATCAAACTCAGTGTGATAACCGCTGAAGTCATAAGTGAGTGAGCTGTCGTTAGCCAAAGCTTGTTTATAGTTGGCATTTACATAATGGCGCTCAAGTGCATTTTTACTGTCTAAGCCATAGTAAGAAGCATTGAAGGCATCATTAAATTTATATTTAGCACCCCAAACTACTGCACGGTCTAACTGGTTGCCGTCAGTATTGATCTGTTCAGACATTTGGTTTTTGGTAAATTTACCAGCAGTCAATTCTAAACCATTAATTTCACGGCTAGTTGCAAGCACACCTTCAAAGTATTCAGGTACCATACGACCAGTATTGCTGGCAAGTACAGGCAAGTCTAAAACTTGAGTACCATAACGCACTTCGGTGTTAGAAATACGCGCTTTTACATTGGCACCACCACGTGCCCAATGATCATAAGTATCGCCGGCTTGCTCTTCGCCATTTAATGTTTCACGAGGAATCATTTGGTTACCGGCATGCTTGTTGTCACCCAGCTTGAAGGATGCATCACCGACAATACCCACACCAAAACCAACAATACCTTTAGTGTATCCAGACTCTAAATCAAAAATTGCAGATTGTGCTGAAGAGCGTGTATCTGTCCCAGGCACTACATTTTTCTTATCGCGGTCAATAAAACCCGTACGGAACAATACAGAACCTTCGGCATCTTCCATAAAGCCTTTAGATTCGCTTTGCTCGCTCGCAAAAGCAGTTGAAATTAAGGCAGCCTGAATTAAAACTGCTAAAGTAAGTTTTTGTGTTTTTTGCATTGGGAGATAGCCTTATACAAAATAGAACGAAGAAATTGGAGGAATTGTATACGTAATGTATAGTAAAAAAATCTTTTTTTTATTCATTTTGTTTGATTAAAGTTATGCATGGTTTGAATAAGAATATAGATAAATAATTGAACAAAAATTCAAAAAAATAGATTTTATTTAAAATATTATTTAAAACAATAATATATTTAAATTAAAGGTGATTATTTACACAACTGTATATAAAAAATGTACAACTGAAGCATGGATGGGTGCTGAAATTTTATTCAATTTCAACTGCTGCGACTTTGGTCTAATAAGGATAATAAGCAGTGATCTGAAGTCTTTTATTAAAAAAACTGTATTAGATTTATCCCTCACAATAATTGCCAACGGATGAAAGTATTTAATATAAAAATCATCTAATTAATGCATTAAAAAATTATATCTTGCTTAAACTCTGATTTTTATATTTGCCTGAAATTAAATAAAAAGTAATCTGAAACCTATAAAAAAATTGAACAAAAGTTATAAAAGGTTTTAAAATCCGCCGCTAAATTTGTTATCGAAAAAGAATCTGAATCAGATTCTCTGCAGGGGTAGGAATGCATCAAGCTTCACATAAAATCACGTTGTCTTTATTGCTTTCGATGATAACAATGCCTGCATTTGCAGAAGATCATATGACTACTTCACCAACAGCGGGAGAATTAACGGGTAGTTTTGCGGTGGTCAATAAATATATTTACCGTGGTGGGGTGGAGAATGATGGTGTTGCTTTACAGACGGGGCTTGAATATACCCATAAAAGTGGGGTTACAGTTGGATACTGGGGTTCAACCCTAGATTATGATCTATCGGATGATAGTGAAGATAAAGATCACGGTTTTGAACATGATTTTTATCTGGCCTATGTGCAAGACATTAACCCGGACTGGCGCTATAAAGTTCAAGGGGCTGTTTATTATTATCAAAATGGCGGTACTGTCTATGCTGAAAATGGTGATAAACGTAAAACTACAGCATTCGATATATTAGGGGAATTGGCTTATAAAGACTTAACTTTAGCGGCATCCGTAATGCTTGCAGATGCTTCTTTTGCAAATGCCGGTGATGTGTATTTAAGTGCAGCATATAGTTATGCACTACCACAAAACTTTATGTTGAATACCTCAGTTGGCGCATCCATCTATAACAGCAGCCGCGATGACAGCATAATTGAAACGACTAATGATGTTGCTTTTAATGAAGCGCGTGTTGGGGTGAGTAAAGAAATTGCAAATACCCGTGCCACAGCATCTTTAGACTATGTGGTGGGTGGTAAAGATCGCTTCGATACAGATTTTGATGATCAAGTTGTAGTGGGTTTAAATTTTAGTTTTTAAGCTTAGGGCTGTAGGTATTTTTAAAAGTGCATAAATTGCTTTAAATTTGTGCACTTTTTTTAGGCGTAATAAAACAATGTGATTAAAAAATAGCTTCAAAAAGAGGCATGATGTAAGTAAATATGAATCTTATTTTAAAACTGAAGAAAGTTCTAATGCTAAACAAACTGGTTACAGCATGGAATAAACCCGATTTCAGATAGAGTGGTTATAATTAATTAAACTTTAATAAAAACAGAGTTATAGATATATTTATTTTTTATTTTAGATGCGTTGTAAAGATCTTGTTTTGCTTTTGGCATAGCAATTGCTATTACCTCATTGAGTTTATCGAAATAACCAAAAAACCGTCGTAGTACGATGTGGGGGAATCTAACAATGAAATTAACTTTAAAAGCATTATCTCTGGCTGTATTAGGCGCAGCATCTACATTCACTTTCGCAGAAGAGGCACCTGCATCAGAAAATACAGTGACAGGTAATATTGGAGTGGTATCTCAATATGTATTACGTGGTAATACTGCAGGTTTGGAAAACTCGGGGGCAGCGGTGCAAGGCGGTTTAGATTACAGTCATGCTTCAGGTTTCTATGCTGGATATTGGGGTTCTACACTAGATATAAGTTATGCAGAATCTGGTGAGCAAAGCTTTGAACATGATTTTTATGCGGGTTTCAGTGGCAAAATTACTGAAGACCTGGGCTTTAAAGTAGGGGGTACTTACTACGTTTATTATCCGTCTGATGATTCAAATGTTTTTGAAACCATGGTGGGCTTAAACTATAAGAGTTTGGGTCTTACTGCTCAAACGCTTACAGACGATGTCACTTGGGGTAATGCAGGGGATACCTATTTTCTTGCCAGTTATAGCTACGGTTTACCGAAAGACTTTACTTTGAATACATCATTAGGCGCGTATTACTATTCTGATAGTGGTGATTTTGAAGGTCTCACTTTAAATACCACAGAAGATTTCAATTTGCGTCATTTAACAGTGGGCCTAAGCCATCCATTGGGTGATACAGGTGCATCAGTTTCTATGGACTATATCATTGGTGGTAAATTACGTGATGATACTGATTTGAAAAATAAAGTTGTCTTAGGTTTGAAATATGGATTCTAATCCAAAAATGTAAATAAAAAGGCGACTCATGAGAGTCGCCTTTTTATTTTGATAAAATGTTATGAAGTCGCATTAAAAGCCTCATGATAAGCGACTGTTCCTTGTGGAAATTTCCCATCAAATGACAAAGCCTGAAAATATTCAGCAGGAACATTTGCTAAAATAAGATCAGGCACAGCTTTAAAGCCAAACTCGGCATAAAAATCCGGATCCCCTAAAACTACACAGCCTTTTGCTGCATGAGCTTTTAATTGAACCAATGCGGATTGAATCAGTGCTGAACCTATACCTTGCAGTTGCCATTCTGGTAAAACTGCAACCGGTCCCAAGCCATACCAGGCCTCTACACCTGAAGAAATTTGTACTGGTGAAATGGCTATATGTCCCACAATTTTTTCATTTAAAATTGCCACTAAAGAGAAGGTCAGGACATGAGCTTTTCTGAGCGCATCCACAATGTATTGTTCATTATGGGTGGAGTATTGCTGATTTTTAAATGCCTGTTCAAGCACATGGCTAATTGCCGCATCATCAGCAGGATTTTCATTACGGATAAGTAAATTATGCATTTCAGCTTAGCCCTGTTGAGTCCGATAAGACAAAGCTTCGGTTAAATGTTGGCTTTGTATTTCTGCATGTTGGGATAGATCGGCAATACTTCTGGCGACACGTAATACCCGATGATAGGCACGAGCCGATAAATTCAAGCGTTGCTGTGCCATTTCCATGACTTTTTGTGCCTGTGTATCCAGGGGTACAAATTGTTCAAGCTGTTTAGGGCTTAAAGCGTGATTCAGACATTGCTGTCGTTGTATTTGTAGCTTGTAGGCTTGAATCACACGCTCACGCACAGTCTGAGAATTCTCTACAGGTGTTGTATCTTGTAATTCATGTGCTTGTAATGGTGGTACTTCCAGATGTAAATCAATCCG
>JBLZXS010000151.1:0-12752 GCA_050285325.1 Acinetobacter sp. | reverse complement strand
ATTTGAACATGTTCGGGCAATAAGCCAACTTCTTCTCTCAGCTCACGATAAAGTGCCTGTTCAGGGGTTTCTCCATACTGGATACCTCCTTGTGGAAATTGCCAAGCATTGTGTCCAATGCGTTTTGCCCATAAAACTTGTCCAATGTCGTTTGCCAAAATGATCCCGACATTCGGTCGGAAACCTTCTGAATCGATCATTTGGCTACCTAAATCATGTGTAATGTGTAGCTTTCTGTTCGGGGATTGTTATTTCTATATCCATCTCGAAAAAAAGCACAGCTTAAATGTTAAAAATTGCTATGATCTTAACGAATTTCTATCGACTAGCGGAGATAGATTTACAATTTTTTTCTTAAATTGCAGTTTTTACGAGTATTTTCATGAAATTGGCTTTATTTGACCTCGACCATACCCTCCTAAATACCGATTCAGATTATTCATGGGGCGAGTTTCTTGTTAACGAAGGTTTAGTTGATCCAATCCGACATCGTCAAATGAATAACAAGTTTTATGAAGACTATAAAGCAGGGCAACTTGACCCGATTGCTTATAACGAATTTGTATTCGAATTTTTAACCCAGCATGAAAATGAGTATTTGACTGAATTACATGAATTATTTATGAAAAAAGTGATTCGTCCACAAATGCGCCCTGAAGGATTTGCTGCCATTCAAAAGCATCGCGATGCCGGACATGAGCTGGTGGGCATTACTGCAACTTCCGATTTTATTACTGCACCGATTTTTCATGAGTTTGGCATTACTGAAATTATTGCCACCAATGCGGAAGTGGTGAATGGCAAATATACCGGTAAAGTCATCAATACCGCCTGTTACCAAAAAGGCAAACTGATCCGTTTAGAGCAGTGGCTTTCAGGACGTAATGTCGAAGAATCTTGGGCGTATTCGGATTCCATCAATGACCGTTTTTTACTGGAACATGCCGATCATGCCATTGCGGTTAATCCGGACGAGCGCTTAGAGGTTTTAGCTAAACAACAAAACTGGGACATTCAGGACTGGTCAATCTAGGCACACTATTGTGAATCAGGGGAGAAATCGTGTGGAATAGCGCAGTTCTCCCTGGTTTAAATGTTAAAAATAAAAAATAGGATGGTGTCAAAATCTTTCCATTCCTGAGATAGTTTCAACTCATATACCCAACCCAATTGAATGTTTTATATAGCTCCAGAGATTATAAAATAACCCTTACCATTATTATGCCTTTATCGTATATTAGACATGAAGATGCTGATCAATATTGATAAAAATTAAACATTAGATTGAAAAATGGGAGATCAAAATGAGCCAAACACGTCCAAGAATGACCAATCTTTTTGAGCAACTGGGATTAGACTCCAGTGAAGAAGCGATCGCCCTGTTTATTGCCACGCATCAACTCAGTGCCCATATCAAAATTACTGAAGCGGGCTACTGGACAAAATCCCAGCGCCAGTTTTTATCAGAAAAAATCAAGTCAGATGGTTCTTGGGCCATTATTGTCGATCAGCTGAATGAATCACTGCATGAAGATTCACTTATGAAGTGAAGATCAAAGCCCATCTTTTGATTGGCTTTTTTAAGCTTGAAAGCTTTATCTCACCCGTTTCCACAGCATTACTTGCGCTAAGGTATGTTGATATTTGCGTGCTGTTTCACGAATGACAAACGCGACATCCTGAGGTTCAGCCAGCATTTCAAAATGCCCTTGTAATAATTCACGAATTCCATCCAGCGTGTTAAAGTTTTCCCCGTCTTTTTTAAAGCCACCCAGCCATTCACTATGCGCAGTATGTTCCTCTAACCAGGTATAAGGTGAGCTCAGCATTAAAATTCCGCCCAGAGTTAATCGGGTGTGAATCTCGGCTAAAAAATCTTTTGGATGATGCAGGCGATCAATCAGATTTGCTGCAAGAATAAAATCATAGCCGCTAAAATGCGCTTTCAAGTTACAGGCATCGGCTTGAAAAAAATCCACGCGATCGGCATGGGCACCGAGCCCCAGCTCTTTTAAGTTACAGGCTTTATAGTCGAGCAGTTCGCCTTCGACTGGCAAGGTATAACGAAGCGTTTCACCTTGTGCCAACTGTACCGCTTGCTGAATAAAGCGCGCGGAAAAATCCAGTCCGGTGACCTGGTCAAAATAGCGTGCCAGTTCAAAGCTGGCACGACCGGTAGCGCAGCCGATATCCAAGGCTTTATGGGGAGCAATATGATCGAAATAAGGTTGGGCAAGCTCAACCAGGCTTTGGGCAAAATTGGGAACATTAAAATATTCGGCACCATACTGAAACTCTAAATACTGAGAAATCAGCTGGTCAGTTTCATACTGGGAGTAGAACTGCTGCAATTGTTGTGATGCAGCGACATAACGGAATCCGGCATGCTGGAAGAAATGCCGCCGAAAGGCATAACGTGCACTATGCAAAGCCTCGTTGCCGGCAGAAATCCAGGAGCCGCCTTTGATTAAATTATGTCGTCCGTCAAAAGTGGGCGTGCTGAAGTCATCATAGATCGGATGCACCTGAAAACCTTCAAAGGGATAAATCGGTGTTTCAGTCCATTGCCAGACATTGCCCTGAATATCAAAAAAATCACCTTGCTGAAAATAATCCACCGGATAGGGCTGCGGTCCATATTTCAGTTCAATATTGGCCAGTTCAGGACTGGGCAGCTCCGGATCTAAACCGACGACCTCATATAAACGGTACCATTCATCTTCGCTAGGCAAGCGAATACTTTGGCCAGTTTTCTGTGCTTTCCAGTTACAAAAAGCTTTGGCCTCATGATAGTTGACTTCTACTGGCCAATCCCAGGGCATCGGAATCTCTTCCAGCATGATCCGGAGTGACCAGCCTAAAGCGGTTTTACGCCAAAAACCGGGATGTTCGACTTGGGTAAACTGTAACCAGGCCAGTCCTTCTTCTGTCCAGTAGCCGTCAGTTGAATAGCCGTTATCTTCAACAAAACTTAAGAACTCCTGATTGGAGACTAAATATTGCGAAGCTTCAAAAGCGGGTACTTCCGCTTGGTGCTGACCATATTCATTATCCCAGCCATAAAAGCAGCTTTCTAAACTCTTGTTCAAGCTGACTTGCCCTTTGGGAACGGCAATTAGGGTGTTTTCTGGCGCAATACCGGTGATGATATTGGCACGCCATTGGGGATGATTTTGCACATGCTCCAGTTGCTGCTGGCGAATCAGTACTGATGAGGTTTCAAGATGAATCCGTTCATGTTCAATACTCATGATGATGGACCACCATGGATTCTGCCAGTTGATCGGCAAGCTCAATGGTGCATGTTCAATCACATTCAGCACTTCTGAACGAACCCGATGCCGATAAGCGCGAACCTGTTCTACACTTGGCCACTCATAATGGGCATCATTCAAGTCATCCCAGCTCATTTCATCGACACCCACCGCAAAAATACTTTCTAGCTGCGGATTTACACGTTCACCAATCAGTTTGCTTAACAGCAGCTTATTGATAAAAAAAGTCGCCGTATGACCAAAATAGAAAATCAGTGGATGTCGTAAATTAATCGGTCGGAGGGAGTAAGCTTCCTGATCCTTCAGGCATTCAAACAACAGTTCATAGCTGTCAAAAGTATTCAGGAAATACTCACGCAATGTGCACCGTGCAGTCGCTTCATCTGGAAAATTTAAATTCGGGGTAGGCAGCAGGGAGACATGGGCAGTTTGCCAGAGACCGGAATTGCGCTGTGAGCTTAAAGCTCGGCTTTTTGGGGAGGTTACAGATAATGAATCCATCAACATATGGCCATACTCCGTTGAGTTCTTTTTCTAGATTTGAAACTACATTCTTCATGTGTTCTGTCTAAAAGTACTCGAAAGCAAGCTGTCTGTTCTCAGGATTTAGGTAACAAATTGCTGCATCAACTTAGATGCAGCAATAAAAATTCAGATTTAAATCGATTGTTGCATCATGGCAACCAGTTCTTGAGCTGCACGGGACTGGGTACGACCCGGATGCCAGACCATACCGAGTTTGCGATTCATTTCAAAGTTGATATCCAGCTGCTGTAAATCCTGATTCAGCAAAGTCTTGGGCAATACCGACCAGCCTAAACCAATCGAGGCTAACATTCGAATGGATTCAAGCGGGTTATTACTCATACTGATTTTAGGTTTTAAACCGCGTTTTTCAAATTCAGCCAAGGTAATTTGACTGGTATAGGTTTGCGCTGCCGGCAATAAGCTTGGATATTGCGCTAAATCTTCCAGCTGTAAATCTTTCTGCTTAGCCAGGGGATGAAAAGGCGCAGCGACAAAAACCAGGGGATCATTCCAGATGGTGACATAACTTAGACGGTCATCACCCTGAGGAGGAAGCGTCAAAAATGCCAGTTCCAGGTCACCAGCGAGTACTTTTTCATGCGCTTGTTCAGAATCGACGAAGTGCACATCTAGCGTTACATTCGGAAATTCCTGAACATAATGACGCAAATGGCTGGGTAAATGATGCAGACCAATATGATGGCTGGTACCAATTTTAAGTTTGCCCTGAACTTGCCCTTGTTCATGACTGAGTGTGTGGTGAATATCGCCCAGTTCATTCAGCCAGTTCTTTACTTTTGGGAGCAAGGAGTGGGCAGCATGAGTCGCCTGAACCCCACGTCCTGCAGATTCAAACAGCTTCACTCCGAAATATTCTTCCAGACTATGAATTCGTTTGGTCACTGCCGGCTGGGTAATAAACAACAGATCGGCAGCCATAGAAATCGAGCCTGTTTCCATGACTTTAATAAAGGCTTCAAAGGCAGCAAGATTCATAATGATAATCTGGTTATACAATATTGAAATAATTATAAAATATTTTTATATTAAAAGTGAATCAAATCATAAAAAATCTATACATAAAAATGTATAAAGATGTGAATTTAAGTCTTAGGCATAAAAAAAATCACCCCATATAATTGGAGTGATTTTTATCAAGAAGAGAACACCCAGACCCAAGATTTATAGGGTTTAACCTGCGTTGAGCTGTCCATATTCTTGTTGTTCATTATTTTTTGAAGGTTTGGTTTCCCAAATTTTTTCATGGAAAAAGAACGCAATAGCCTGAATGGTCGGCTCAAGCAAACTCAAGGTCAAAGCCATCCAGATACTTCCTGTCACGAAATAGCCTACCAACATCGCAATTGTGATGTGCATAATATAGTAGCTAAAGGTTTTCTTAAACATACGCTGGTTATTGTCAACGAATTTTTGAATATGAGCCATGGGTAAGTCCTCAATCTTTACTCGGGATATGGCTAAATGATAATCAGTCTTATTTGATTTGTAAAAACGAATATTTCTTATTTTTAAATCGGTTTTATGAATTAATCTATTACAAAAACAAGTCAACAGCATCAACTACTGATGCACTGCTAAAAGGATGTAACATATGGACATTAAACATATTAAATACTTGCTGGATATTTTTGAAGAAGCCGTCGAAAAACGGATGGGTATCTACGAGATTGCAGATGATGAAGACGATGAAAACAGAGCTGCTGCCGAGTGTAATGTTGCAAAAGCAGAATTAATCAAGGCCATTGAACAACTGGCTGCGAGTAAACAAAACTCGTCTAGTTAAAACCTCAGTTCCTAGAGCTTAACACTTTCGGAACTTAGTAAATCTCTGGGGAAAGTGAGAGCTGCATAAGCAGCCCGGATTCAATCGTCTTGTCAAAATATAAACTTTCTCCAAAGCAATTCTGAATCTTGGTTTATTCAGAAAATACTATTAGAAATAGCTGGTTGGATGGAAAAATAGAGTCGGAAATTTGGTAAAAATAGAGAGGCTGTATTCACTAAAAACTAATTCCAAAAAGTTTTCAAACTAATAAAAATGATAAATTAGATTTATGTGAATACGTGGTTATAATCGAAGTTAATGAAAGCATTACCCAGTTCTATGGAGCGCGTCGACATGGCAGGCAATACCGAAAAAGCAAAGACTTTGTATGACAAATTGTGGGATTACCATTTAGTAAAACAGCGAGACGATGGTTCAGCCTTACTTTATATCGATCGTCATTTATTACATGAAGTAACATCGCCACAGGCTTTTGAGGGTTTACAGCTTGCAGGTCGCAAACCTTGGCGTTTAAGTGCCAACGTGGCAACGCCAGACCACAACGTACCGACGTCAAAAGATGAACGTGATCAAGGGATTGCAGGAATTGAAGACGAAACTTCCCGTATTCAGGTGCAAACTTTGGATGACAACTGTGCAGCTTTCAATATCGTTGAATTTAAAATCAATGATATTCGTCAGGGTATTGCACATGTAGTGGGTCCAGAACAAGGTTTGACTTTACCTGGTATGACCGTGGTGTGTGGTGACTCGCATACGGCGACTCATGGTGCATTTGGTTGCTTGGCACACGGGATCGGGACTTCAGAAGTTGAACATGTATTGGCAACCCAATGCTTGGTTCAAAAGAAAATGAAGAACATGTTGGTACGTGTTGACGGCGTATTAGGTCAAGGCGTGACTTCAAAAGATGTGGTGTTAGCGATCATTGGTAAAATTGGTACTGCAGGTGGTACTGGTCACGCGATTGAATTCGGTGGTCAAGTATTCCGTGACATGTCGATCGAAGGTCGTATGACCGTGTGCAACATGGCGATTGAAGCCGGTGCGCGCGTGGGTATGGTGGCTGTCGATGACAAAACCATCGAATATGTAAAAGGTCGTAACTATGCACCAAAAGGTGAGCAGTGGGATCAGGCCGTTGAATACTGGAATACTTTACATTCTGATGAAGGCGCACATTTTGACACTGTAGTAGTTTTGCAAGGTGAAGAGATTGAGCCACAAGTGTCTTGGGGGACATCGCCGGAAATGGTGATTCCGGTGTCTGAAGCAGTGCCGACTTTAGAGCAGGCCAAAGACGAGGTTCAACGTAACGACTGGACCCGTGCTTATCAATATATGGGTTTAAATGCCGGTCAGGCATTGGCAGATATTCAGTTAGACCGCGTATTTATTGGTTCATGTACCAATTCGCGTATTGAAGATATTCGTGCTGCTGCGGAAGTGATTAAAGGTCGCAAAGTTGCACCTTCAATTAAACAGGCGATGGTGGTTCCGGGTTCCGGTTTGGTGAAACAGCAAGCCGAAGCTGAAGGCTTGGATCAAGTCTTCTTGGAAGCTGGTTTTGAATGGCGTGAACCGGGCTGTTCAATGTGTTTGGCGATGAATGCTGACAAATTGCAACCGGGGGAGCATTGTGCATCTACCTCTAACCGTAACTTTGAAGGTCGTCAAGGCAATGGCGGTCGTACTCACTTGGTGAGCCCAGCCATGGCAGCAGCAGCAGCCATCGCCGGTCACTTTGTTGATGTTCGTTCATTCTAATTGGGTTAAGGGGAGCAAAACATGAAAGCTTATACCGTTGAACAAGGTATCGTTGCACCATTAGACCGTGCCAATGTCGATACAGATTTAATTATTCCAAAACAGTTTTTGAAATCAATCAAACGTACAGGTTTCGGTGAAAACTTGTTTGATGAATTACGTTATTTGGATGAAGGCTATCCTGGGCAGGACAACTCAGTTCGTCCAATCAATCCTGAATTTGTCTTGAACCAGGCACGTTATCAAGGTGCGTCAATATTAATTGCACGTCAAAACTTTGGTTGTGGTTCAAGCCGTGAACATGCGCCGTGGGCATTGAATGAATTCGGTTTCCGTACCGTGATTGCCCCGAGTTTCGCTGACATATTTTTTAATAACTGCTTTAAAAATGGCATGTTGCCGGTGATTTTGCCTGAAAAAATTGTTGACCAGCTTTTCAAGGAAAGTGCTGCAACTGAAGGCTACCAGTTAACAGTTGATTTAGAAGCGCAACAAGTACGTACACCATCAGGCGAAGCATTTACATTTGAAATTGATCCATTTCGTAAGCATTGCTTGTTAAATGGTTTTGATGATATTGGTTTAACCCTTCAAGCAGCGGATGATATTCGTGCCTATGAGGAAAAAACCAAGCAATCACGGCCTTGGGTATTTCAGGAAATTCGCGGTTAATTATTTGAATTTTCAGCCGTAGTAGTATCGGAGCCTAACTCTTGCTAATATCGAATCCATAAAAATATTCAGTTGGCTTTAATTGGTGAGGGTTGGGCTCCAACAATGACAAAAGTTTTCAGTCAGCTTGCTGTGATGGGTCTTATGATCACATTCTTAAGTGCTTGCCAAAGCATTGACACAGCACGGATTAAATATGTGAAGGAAACAGAATCGACCGATTTAAATGCGTTGATTTTCTGTACGGGCACAGAACAATGTGAATTTGAGCGCTTTGATGAAATTCCTATTGTCGATGCTCAAAATCATCGGGTAAATCGTGAAGCCATTCAACAGGGTATTGTTCGTCTAAAAGCGAAATCGTTGAATGAGCCTAATCCTTTATTTCTGTCTGTACCGGCAGGGCAGCATGAATTGGTGATTCGTTTCTATCCGATCTCCCAAGATCGTGCGGAAACCCTGCATGTCATTCACAATTTTAATTCGCAAAAACACTATACCTTTAAGATGTATCGTGACCGAAGCCATCATAAAGGTAATTTGTTGAATGCCTCTGCACCTGATCCATTGTGTGTGGAACTTCAACAAGAACAACAAACCATTCGGCGTTTTTGCAAACCCTATAATGTCCTGAATGGCTTAGGCGAGTTTGTAGAACAAAAAAATTTAAAATCCACATCAGTCAAATGACTGACTTTTAAAAATGGAAAACCTCATGTCTAAACATATTTTGATTTTAGCTGGTGACGGCATCGGCCCTGAAATTGTAAAAGCCGCAGAGCAAGTACTCACACGCGTAAATGAAAAATTCAATTTAGGTTTGACTTGGGAACAAGGTTTATTGGGTGGAGCCGCGATTGATGCGCATGGTGCGCCATATCCGGAACAGACATCTGAACAGGCAAAAAAAGCCGATGCGATTTTACTGGGTGCAGTCGGTGGTCCTAAATGGGACACGATTGAGCGCTCAATTCGTCCAGAACGCGGTCTGTTAAAATTACGTAGTGAACTGAATCTTTTTGCTAACTTACGTCCTGCGATTTTATATCCGCAATTGGCAGACGCTTCCAGCTTAAAACCAGAAATTGTATCGGGTCTCGATATTCTGATCGTGCGTGAATTGACCGGCGGTATCTATTTCGGTCAACCGCGCGGTATTCGTGAATTAGAGAATGGTGAGAAACAAGGTTTTAACACTGACGTTTATTCAGAATCTGAAATCAAGCGTATTGCTAAAGTGGCGTTTGAGCTTGCTGGCTTACGTGGTGGTAAAGTCTGTTCTGTTGATAAAGCTAATGTCCTTGAAGTGACTGAGCTTTGGAAACAAACGGTGACTGCAATGAAAGAAGCAGAATATCCTGAGATCAATTTGTCACACATGTATGTGGATAACGCAGCAATGCAGTTGGTTCGTGCGCCAAAACAGTTTGATGTGATTGTAACTTCTAACTTGTTCGGTGACATTTTGTCTGATGAAGCGGCAATGTTGACCGGTTCAATCGGTATGTTGCCATCTGCATCACTCGATGAAAATGGTAAAGGCATGTATGAACCTTGCCATGGTTCTGCACCAGACATCGCAGGTCAAAACCTGGCAAACCCGCTTGCAACGATTCTTTCTGTAGCGATGATGTTACGTTATACTTTCCGTGAAGAAGCTGCAGCACAGGCCATTGAAGCGGCTGTAGGGCAAGTTCTAGACCAAGGTTTGCGTACTGCTGACATTATGTCTGAAGGCATGAACAAAGTCGGTACTGTTGAAATGGGTCAAGCTGTAGTGACAGCCTTGAACTAATCTTACATTCAGATCGAAAAAAACGTAGCCACTGTGCTACGTTTTTTATTGTCTTTACATTTTGTTTAACAGGTACGCCCTGTGTAATGAACCGTCTTGGCCATGTTGTTTTCTAAACGGAAAATAATCTTGCATTCCAAATTCACATCATAGCTTTGGGTTCTTGGCGTGACTTGGATTGGAATTGCACCTGGACCTGTTCCAGCGGGATTTTGTGCCATGGGGACAGGAATAGAGATCGGACGAATTGCAGTATAAATCAGGCTATTGCTAGCAACTATAGGTGGTTGTACCTGCTGATAGCCTAATTGCCTTAAATCTAGCTTGGTTTGAATTGTGTGACTGCTCTGCCCAATGAATTGTTGTAAATAAGCATCACGTTGCATAGCGGTTGTTGTGGAGGTTGTGGTACAGGCAGTCAGTAAAACAACAGCCGTACAGCATCCCAAAATCAGTGTGAATTTCATGAGTTATCCTCACACCAAATAAAATCAGTTTCAGTTTAAGCAAATTACAGGCAGAAATACTGTTGTGATTTGATACACGGTACAGATATCCAGTCATGATGAGATCTAAGCCCATCATTTAAAACCTGGCACAGGCTATTCTTGCTGTTTAGCAAGCTTTACCGGTATAACGAATGGATTGAATAATTTCTTCTTTTAGAGCAAACCAGATCTGACATTTTATTTTGATGTTATAACCATCATTTGAGGGGGAGGCATCGGTACACCCATTGAAATACTGTGGCTAATATTGGATGTGGCCATCGGAATGTTCATGTCGCAAAAATAGTGTAGCTGAGTGATTCGGCTGTTTGAGTCGTTCTTGAGCGGCTTTAAATCCCATGTTGCTCAGGTCAAGTTGGCTGAGAACTTGTGCTTTTGACCAACATAGTGTTGTAGAGACTAATTAAGACGATGATGGTCACCTATCGCACATGCTGCGATAACTAAGCTGGCAAGTAGGACTAAATGCTTTAGTTTCATCATTTTTTTAGACGTATAAATTTAATCTTCATTAAAACTATAGTCGTGATTTTATAAACCTGTGTCAGATTTATTTTATTAAATAATAAAAATTTAAGACCATAAAAAAGCCACTTTTAAAGTGGCTTTTGCTTTCGCTAAAACTTAGCGTGCACGATAAGTAATACGACCCTTGGTCAAATCATAAGGGGTCATTTCTACTTTAACACTGTCGCCAGTTAAAATACGAATATAGTGTTTACGCATTTTACCAGAGATGTGAGCAATCACTTCATGACCGTTTTCTAAACGTACACGGAACATAGTATTAGGAAGCGTCTCGGTGACAACGCCTTCGAACTCGATGAGTTCCTCTTTATTGGCCATAGCCTACCTGAATGAATAAATTGGAAAGGCGCAAATTATAGTCAATTTTTTTGTATAAAACAAGGCGCAATGCGGCTTTGCCCGTTCATCTGTCAGTTAAATAAGCGAACCATGCGTATAAATATTTTCTACAAAAAAGCGCATTGTTCTGTTGTCAGTTTGGTCAATCGCAGTTAATCTAAAATTAATCTTTTTAAGTATAAATGAATAACATACAAGGAAGGTCTTTGCGTGGGTCAGCTAACTGATGCATCGGTTGTTTTGCGATTGGGCTACCAGGCGATTCGTCGTTCGGGGTTGCCAACCGAAGAAATTTTAACCAAGGCAGGTGTGGCCTTAAATCAGGTCGAAACCAATGATCGTACACCGCTCAGTGCCCAATATGCGTTTTGGGTAGCTGCAGAAGAAGTGAGTAAAGATGCTGATATTGGGTTGCATTTAGGTGAACATCTGCCGTTATATCGCGGACAAGTGATTGAACATCTGTTTATTTCCAGTGAAAACTTTGGTGAAGGGCTAAAGCGCGCCTTGGCTTATCAACGACTCATTAGTGATGCCTTTCATGCCAAACTGATTATTGAAGATGATCGCTGTTATCTTACCAATGGTGAGCAGGGCGCTTGGGCGGACAATTTGGTCAATCGTCATTTTTCCGAATGTGCGATGTCAGGAGTGCTGCGCTTCTTTAAATTTATTACCGAAGGTCGTTTTCAGCCGATTTATATCGATTTTAATTTTAGTCAGGGCGCGGTTGACGAGGAATATTTTCGGGTTTACGAATGTCCGGTGAGTCTAGGGCAAAAAGAAACCCGACTGTATTTTGATCCGGCCATTCTGGATTATCAATTATGGCAAGCGGAACCCGAGTTATTGCAACTGCATGAGCAATTGGCGATTGAGAAATTGCAAGAACTTGCACGTTATGATTTAGTCGGAGAGGTCCGTCGCGCCATCGGTTCAACTCTTGAAAGTGGTGAAACGACTTTGGAAACAGTGGCGACACATTTAAATATTACCCCACGTCGTTTACGTACTCAGCTCAGTGAAGCCCATACCAGTTTTCAGCAAATTCTTTCAGATTATCGCTGTCGTTTGGCGAAAAAACTGTTGGCAAATACTGGGGAAAGTGTTGAGCGGATTGTCTATCTCACCGGTTTTTCTGAACCAAGCACTTTTTATCGTGCCTTTAAGCGCTGGACCAATGAAACGCCAGTGGAATATCGCAAAAGAAAGCAGCGTTAGTTTTATATTCTAAAAATCCTCCCCTAACCCCTCCTTTATGAAAGGAGGGAAACTTCTCCCTTTATTAAAGGTAAGCAACACTGTTGTGCCTTGGGAGAGATTTTATAAATTTACATACTGAAAATAAATCATTCCGGCATATTCAACCAATGCGGACCTAGATATGCTTTAGGTAATTCGAACTGTTCAGGATAATCGGCATGAATAAAATACAAGCCATCAGGTGGGGCAGTGATGCCCGCTGCTTTACGGTCTTCAGCTGCAAAAATTTTGTCAATATGGTCAATTTCATACATACCCTGACCAATTTC
>JBLZXS010000150.1:0-7204 GCA_050285325.1 Acinetobacter sp. | reverse complement strand
GCAGACATTTCAGCGGCATAAACGGTTGCACCTTGACGAGCAAGATCCGGCAGAATTTGATACCAATAATCGAGTCTAAAATTTTTCCGTACCGATACGCAAAAAACCTAATCCAAAACCATGCACCATGAGTAGCGGATATTTGGTTTTTGCATAGTTTGAAGTGACAAATTTGGCCTCATATTGAACCAATCCACTGGCATGTGTAGAGATGTTCATAAGCGATAAGCTGGCCAAAACACTGATGATTAAGTGTTTAAATTTCATAAATCGTCCTTTAAATTATTTTTACTTGGAATCCATTTTTATTTTAGACAATTGGGATTGTTAGATTTTATTAAGGTAACAATAATTAAGTTAAAAATGAAATAATTGGAGATAAGTGGTGGCTCAGCAATATGAAATATCTTGCAACTAAGAACGCTCAATATAAGTCCATAAAAAAGGGCGAATAATCGCCCTTTTTTAAAGCATTATAAGCCTTGCAGTTTTAAACGATTGGCATGTTGACGGAAGACATCGACAGGGTCGGGAGCAAATATATTTTTAAGCCCCAGCACTTGATTCACTTCATCTAAATGGTTCCAGTTGTAATTGTCACGAATGGTTTTACCAAACTTCGCACTACACCTAGAAACTAGACCATCATTTTCTTTTCCGCCATCAATCAGTAAGCTGGTTACTTTTAATGCCGAATCGGGGTCAAGTATGTTGGTGACAGTACCGACTCCTGTAAATGAATAATTATAAATGCCCTGGTCGAGAAGTTTACCTTCACCACACGTTGTGGCCGGCATCCCTGTTGGGAATTTGGCATTAAACTGTGCAGAACCTGCAAGGGTTAAACTTTTCCCGCCAGCAAGTGAATCATGCGGGAAGCTTTTAGGATCCAAGCCTTGTGCCCAAGTAATAGCTTTGGAAACCAAATTGATTGTACCTACAAGTGGACCTTCGATGACGGTGCCTTCAGCAGACAAGATTAAATCTGCCACAGGCGAGCCTTTATTTGGCGCACCTACCCCCGTCATTGAGGCGACTTTATCCGGTATTACCCCAGCAACGTAGCGGATGGTTGGACCACCATGCGAGTGTCCAATAAGATTGACTTTTTTTGCTCCGGTTAATGCCAGAATTTCTTCCACTTGTTGTACAAGTTGTTCACCACGAACTTCAGATGAATTAAACGGAGATACACGTGTTGCCCAGACACTTGCACCATTTCGGGCCAAGTCGGGCAAAATTTGATACCAGTAATCCAGGCCAAACTGGTCTGTACCCACGGTAATGAAACCGGCCATACCGTGAGAAAAAACAATCGGGTATTTGGTTTGTGCATAAGTTGAAACCGATTTTGCGGTCACTTGCGAGGTGTTGGATGCCTGAGCGCTACTAAATGCCAAAGCGGTCATTAAACCTGCAATTAATAATCCATATTTCATAGAGAGTCCTCATTTTTTTTGTTTTGTACATGCTTTTATTTTTAAATCATTGCTGTGGTTATAGAGATCATTCAGCAGCCAGAATTTAAAAAAGACCGATTTTTAATCAAGGTATTTTCATTGATTTAACCGAAGTCGTGAGACTAAAAACTCATCAGTGAAAGTACACTCTGATGAGTTAAAAATAATTTATAAACCCTGAAGTTTTAAGCGGTTGGCATGTTGTCTAAATAGTGCAACCGGATCAGGGGCGAACATTCCTTTTAAACCAAACATCATGTTGGCAAGGTCAGTATGGTTAAGATTGTAATCATCACGAATCACTAGGCCGATATGGGAGCTACAGCGGGCGACCATACCATCATTGTCTTTATTGCCATAAGACAATGGCCCGAGTTGCATCAGAATGCTGTCAATGTCCAGAAGGTTGGTGGTTTGTGCAGTTCCACCCCATGAATAGTAATAGATGCCTTTATCAACTTTGGCACCGCTCTTATTACAGTCTGAAGCTAAGGCAGCGGTCGGGAAACGTTTATTGAAGTTTGCAGATTCCACTTCAGTCAGAGACTTCATCGAAGCATCAAAGTTCACGGGAATGTCCGGATTGGCTTGAGCCCAGGTCATTAGTGGTCCAATGATGTATTGTCCCAAAATATTGAAGGCAGTACGGCTCAGAGTATTGTTTTGAATATCATCGGCCACTTTGGAACCGCGATATGTTCCGCCCACGCCGGTCACCGATGCGATGTATCCGGGTTTCACTGCCGCTACATATTGTACGGTTGGACCACCATGGCTGTGACCGATCAGGTTTACCTTATTTTTACCGGTAAGGGCAATCACTTCTTCAACCTGAGCAACCAGTTGTTCACCACGGAACTCAGTGGTATTTGCAGGAGATAACTGTGCTGCAAATACGGTTGAACCGTTACGCGCCATATCGGGCAAAATTTGATACCAATAATCAATGTTGAAACTATCATTTCCGATCCGTGACCAGCCCAACCAGCCATGGGTCATGACAATGGGATATTTGGTTTTTGCATAGTCAGATTTGACCGTTTCTTTAATTTGCAAAATTCCTTTTGCTGCTTGTGTTTCAGCGGTTAAACCCATGGTCAGGGTCGTCATTACCGCAAGCATGATCACTTTTTTGTTTTTTAAAGTTTTCATCGACTTTTCCTTAAATACTTTTGTTTTTATTCATATAAGTACATAAATCAGATGATCAACCTAATCACCTGATGGCTACATTGCGATTACTCGCTATATGGTAATTTTCCTCCCTGATCATGAACTGATTCAAACGTTCCCACCCGGAGTTGTTCTTCGGGTTTGCTAAAATATTGAGTCCGTAATTGTTGAACAGCTTTTTGTTTGGCATCCTCGCTCAAGCCGCTTTTCATAAGGCTATCGCGTTCGCCAAGATATCCATCGACTCTGTTTTTCCAGTCACTACGCTGACCATCCAGGGTTTCTAAACGTTGTGTGGCTTCAGGACCAACCAGAGTCATCCGCATTTGATGAATATCTGCTGCTGAACCACCACGTGCTTTAATATCGGCGGTGAGTTTGCGTAAATCTTCGAGTTTATTAAGCTGCTCTAGGTTTTCTTTCCAGTCTCCGGGTAATTGATTGAATAAATCTTTAAGCTTTTGGGCTTTTTGCCCTTCGGTTAGATTTTTGTCTTCCATAACCGTCATGCGGCTTAAGGTGTATTCGTGATAGGTATCTTCTGTGCCGAATAAGCCCTCAATTTCATAGTTGGAAAAAAATTGTTTGCGTACATTTTTCATATTGGCAAAGATGCTTTGATAATATTTAGCATCTTGCTGATCTGTATTGGGGGCGGGTAGATCACCCAGTTTTTCGCGATAATCAATATAACGACCCCACAAATCTAGAATTTGCGCGAGTGCAGGCGCTTTATACGCTTGCTGCATATAGGCTTTAAAATCGTTTTTAATCTGTTTGAGATCTTTTTCCCCATACTGGGTAATAAAATATTCAAAACAGTTGCGGGTTTGCTCATTCACAATTAAACGATTGCCACTATCCAGACGCAACTGACAGTTAACTTCAGTGTCCTGTTGGCTTTTACTGATAAATGCACTGCCTTGAACAGCGCTGGGCTGAATATTGGCGGTCGAATTATTGCCTTGTGTATTGATCGTTTGAGCTACAGCTATTGGGTCAGCAGTAGATTGAGAAGGTGCTAACCAAAGTAATAGCACACCCATACACACAATAATCAGCGCCAAAAGAATCCATAACTTATATTTCTGCATTTCCTATGCAACCTTCTTGTTTGTTCTGTTTTTATAAGTCTAAAAATAGAACTCAATTTGACATTAAATAAATAAATGAATCGTAGAAAAGTTGTAAATAATGATAAGCGGTTGTTACCATGTCAGCCGTTTCAACTTGTTTGATCTTTCGCTATGAAAAAGACTTCACCTAAAATTCAACGCCGACCGATTAGCGGTGTTTTTTTACTGAATAAGCCTTTGGGTATCAGTTCGAATGCTGCATTACAAAGAGTTCGCTGGCTGTATCGCGCCCAAAAAGGCGGACATACCGGTGCTTTAGATCCTTTAGCCTCGGGTCTGTTGCCAATTTGTCTGGGTGAAGCGACTAAATTTTCACATTATTTACTTGATTCAACCAAGCGCTATCAAACCACCATCCATTTAGGTCATAGCACCACTACGGGTGATGTCGAAGGTGAGTTGTTGTTAGAGCAGGCTGTTCCGGCGCTAACGGAAGAAAAAATTCGGCAGGTGCTGGCAAGTTTTGTGGGTGATATTCAGCAAGTTCCACCGATGTATTCCGCGTTGAAGAAAGAAGGTCGTCCGTTGTATGAATTGGCGCGTAAAGGCATTGAAATTGAACGTGAAGCGCGGCCCATTACCATTGAAGCCATTGAATTGTTGTCCTTTACTGAAAACAGTCTGACTTTAGATGTGACCTGCTCAAAGGGAACTTATATTCGGGTCCTGGGTGAAGATATTGCCAAAGCCCTCGGTACTTTTGGACATCTTACGTATCTGCACCGGATTAAAACCGGCCAGTTTGACCTGATTCCTGAATATACGATTGAGTATCTTGAAAGCCTGACTGAACAAGAGCGTGAGGCTTTATTGCTGCCTGCTTATGCACCTGTGGATTATTTTCATAAAGTTCAAGCACCTGAAGGTCGTGCAGAATATTTTAGCCGTGGCATGGAAAGTAATATCGAGCATGAAGCTGCCGCAGAAGTACTGGTTTTTGATGGTGAGAAATGTTTGGGCTTAGCCGAAATTACCGATAAAAAACGTCTGGTTCCAAAACGGGTTTTAAATCTCTAATCATCATTTCAAGATAGGTATAAAGTTATATGGACATTGAGATCATTCTCAGTCTGATTTTTTTTGCATTCTTTGCCGGTGCAATAGATGCAGCAGTCGGTGGCGGTGGTCTGATTCAGATTCCAGCTCTCATGAATGCTTTTCCACATATGAATACCGCAACCCTGTTCGGCACCAATAAAATGGCGTCCATTTGTGGTACGGCATCGGCTGCATGGTCGTATTTGCGCCGTGTCAAACTGGCCTGGAAATTACTGGCAGTGATCGGTGTCGCTGCCTTTATCAGCTCTTTTGCAGGCGCGGCTTGTGTATCCATGATTCCACAAGCGGTGCTCAGGCCTTTTGTATTATTTATGCTGATCGTGATTGCCATTTATACCTTTATGAAGAAGCAGTTTGGGCAAGTGCATTTTCAGCAAAGTATCACCAGAAAAACCTTGGTATTGGCCGGTATTGGCGGTTTGGTGATTGGTTTTTATGACGGTATTTTTGGTCCGGGGACCGGCAGTTTTTTCATTTTCTATTTTATCCGTTATTTAAAAGTCGATTTTTTGCATGCCTCTGCCTTGTCCAAAATTGGCAATTTTATGACCAATTTCGCAGCTTTAAGTTTCTTTATTCCTACCGGACATGTGCTGTTTAGTTTGGGCTTAATGATGGCGGTCGCCAATGTTGCAGGTTCAGTGGTGGGCGTGAAGATGGCATTAAAATACGGCAGTGGCTTTATTCGTATTCTTTTTCTGATTTTAGTTTCGGTTTTGATTTTACGCTTGAGTTATCAGATCTTATTTGCAAGTTAATAAAAACATTCACAAAAATTAACAGTATCAGGGCGTGTTCATGCATAAAAATAAGCAATCGAGATGGGCATAATTGCCCATTTTCATCAGAGTTTGCCCTGATCATATAGCATAAAGCCAGAGGTCATTAGAATAATGAATATTTTTGAAGCATTACGTCAAAGTCATGAAATACAAAGAGAACTGTCTGAAAAATTGATTCAGACCTCCGGGGATAGCGAAGAGCGCCGCGAGATATTCGAGTTGCTGAAAAATGAACTCTTTGCGCATGCGGTGGGGGAAGACCGCTATTTTTATATTCCTTTAATGATGACCGATTCGGGTTTAAGTATTACCCGTCATGCTTTGGCTGAGCATCATGAAATAGACGAGTTCCTTGAACAGTTAACAGAGACGGATATGAGTAATCCAGGCTGGCTGGCGATTGCGAAAAAACTCTCTGAAAAGGTCCATCATCATTTAAAGGAAGAAGAACATGGCTTTTTCCAGCAAGCGGGTAAAATTTTGGAAGAGAAGCAAAAAGAAAGCTTGGCGCAGCAGTATTTAGCGGAATATAAAAAATATAAAAAGGCAGATAAGGACAGTTTGACTTAAATACGTTTAAACAAAATCCTAAATAAAAAGATGGTTTAAAGCCATCTTTTTTATGTTGATCTATTGATTATTCAGGTTGCGGGTTTTTATTTTTACTCGCCCTAAACGTGACCCCTACCGAAGCAATCATAATGCAAAGCAAGGCAATACCTTGTAGAAACGTAATTTGTTCTTTAAGTAACAACCAGCCCGCCAAAGCGCCTAAAGCAGGAGATAAACTGGACAGCGTTCCATAACTGAGTTTAGTTAATCGCTTGAGCGCCATCAGGTCTAAAGCATAGGGAATCGCGGTCGCAAGCAGCGCAATGACCAGAGCCTGTCCCCAATATTGGGTTTGAGTCAGGGCGGTTGGATTATGCACTGCACTAATCGGTAACATCACCAAGGCAGATAGCACAATCGCAATACTCAGCGCATGCATGCCAATATTTTGCCGCACTACACGTTGCCCAAAATAAATATAAATGGCCCAGCAGACACCGGCACCTAAAGCGAATGCTGCCCCTAAATAAGAAAAGTTATCGGCTGATGCATCTTGCCAAGGCACCATCAAGGCAACCCCTAAAATAGCCAGACAGACCCAGAGATAATCAGTTTTTTGTTTAATCGAAAGCAGTGCCAGTGTCAGTGGTCCCAAGAATTCTAAACCGACTGCAATACCTTGCGGTAATTTGCCTAAAGAGGCATAAAACAACACATTCATTAAGCAGACCGAGCCACTATAAAACAGTAGATCTTTCCATTTTAGGTAGGGTAGGCGCTTGATGATTTTCCAAGAACGGAACATCAGTACAATTAAAATGGAAGCAAAGGAAAGCCGTAATGTGACTACAGTCAGTGGATCAAGCACTTCAAACAGTTGTTTGGCAAATGAGGCACTGATCTGGTACGCGACCATGGATAAAACCATGAACAGAACAGCAGTAAGTTGGGAGTTAGGCATGGTGCACGCAGGATCACCGAGTCAGGCGAATCCACTGGAAAAGATGGCGCCAGTATAGCAATTCTGTTTAATTTTTGAGGG
>JBLZXS010000149.1:7093-16268 GCA_050285325.1 Acinetobacter sp. | reverse complement strand
AAACGGATAGCGTTACAGCTTTGGCGAAAGACTTGAAAGTCGATTATACCCAGTCGCTTAATACCGAAGGCTTAAAAGGAAAACGCATAGGTGTGCTGAACAGCTTCTTTGGTACTGACGAAGTGCATAAGCCAGTCAATGATGTGATCCGAGACTCAATTAAGCAGATGAAGCAGGAGGGGGCAGAGATTATTGAGTTGGATACACCCGTGAATGCAGATGCGCTGGTGCAGAATGTCAGTGTGCATTTGTACGACTTAGAAGAAGACTTGAATAGCTATTTGGCAGATCATCCGAAGAAAAAGCCTGTAGGCAATTTAAAAGCGTTGATTCAATCAGGAAAATTCGACTCAGGAATTAAAGCCAATATTGAAAAAGCGGTAACTTTATCAAAGCAATTAGAAGATTACACGCAACGTTTGGCTGCGCGTGAACAATTGCAGCAAGACATGACTAAGCTAATGACAGAAAAAAAGCTAGATGCAGTGGTGTTTCCTCATCAAAAGCGTTTAGTGGTGCCGGTAGGTGAAACGCAAGTAGAACGTAATGGCGTTTTAGGTTCAGTTACGGGCTTTCCGTCAATTGTGGTTCCAGCGGGCTTTAGTCCAAAAATGGAAACAGCACCCATTGGTGTGCCAGTGGGCTTGGAAATCTTTGGACTGCCTCTGACTGAAGGCAAGCTGATTGAAATTGCATATGGCTATGAGCAGCATTATCCAATGCGTCAAAAGCCAGTTTTAAAATAATTTAAATTCATTTCCAAAACAGCATAAGGTGCGAAGCGGGACTTTGCACTTTGCCTTAAAAGGTGCTTTATAAAGCACCTTTTATATAAGGATAAGCATTGTTCAGTAAAATGCTTTGTGCTTTTGCATTGGGATGAACTAAATCCTGTTGCATCAAATCTTTCTTGCCCGCAACTCCTTCTAAAAAGAAAGGCATCAATTTTACCTTGTACTGTTGACTGACGGTCTGGTAATTTTTTTCGAAGGCCTTGCTGTAGGCGGTGCCGTAATTCGGTGGAATCTTCATGCCGAAAACCAGTACAGTGGCATTTGATTTTTGACTTTGTTGAATTAAGTGAGCAAGGTTCTTTTGAATTAACAGCGGGGATTGACCGCGCAAACCATCATTTCCACCTAACTCAATGACCACAATATGCGGTTTATGGATTTGCAATAACTTAGGCAACCGCGCCAAAGCACCGCTGGTGGTTTCACCGCTGACACTGGCATTGACCACTTTATGTTTTTTCGGATACTGTTGCTCTAGACGTTTTTGCAATAAATGCACCCAACCTTGCTGTGCCTGTATTCCATAGCCGGCGCTAATACTGTCACCCACAATCATTATGGTCTTAGCAGACAATCCCATTGGGATTAGACACAGGCTGGACATCGCCAAGCAAGCAAATACACGAGTTTTTAGATTGCGATTTTGCATATAGGGATTTTATGACCCAAGTTACGAGCGACCACTCCATCATGCCACAAGTGATTATTTCTGCACAGCAACTGACACAAAAGATAAAATTTGCACAAAAAGAACTGCGCATTTTTGAAAATTTGAATTTTGAAATACAAGCAGGAGAACAAGTTGCCATTACCGGACGTTCAGGTTCAGGAAAATCGACCTTGCTCGGAATTCTGGCAACGCTGGATCAGGCCAGTTCAGGAAAACTGCTGGTCTGTGGGGAATCCATCGCTGAATTGAACGAAGAACAACGTGCTTTGGTGCGCTTAAAATATATCGGTTTTGTTTTCCAGTCTTTTCAGCTGCTGCCTCATTTGACGGCGGTAGAAAATGTGATGTTGCCGCTACGTTTGCAACATCATTTTAATTTTGTCGAGGCTGAAAAAAAGGCCTTGGCCTTACTTAAAAAAGTCGGTTTAGAACGTCAAGCGACCCAAACCCCGAAAGTACTTTCTGGTGGTGAACAACAGCGTGTTGCCATTGCGCGGGCCTTGATTAGTGACCCGAAAATTATTTTTGCAGATGAACCGACCGGTAACTTGGATACGCAAACCGCGAATGAAATTGAAAAACTGTTATTTCAGCTGAATCGTGAGTTTGGTACTACGCTGGTATTGGTGACGCATAATCCCAAACTGGCCGAGCAATGTCAGCGACATTTTGAATTGCTGGATGGCAGTCTGATTGAACATCACAATGGTGAGGGCTGAAATGAATCCACTGTTTCGACCCTTACTGACCCAAAGCTTTAAAAGCAGCGGTGTTTATCTACTGATTATTGCCTTAACTTTGGCGATCAGTGCCACCACTGCACTGAAATTTAGCAATGAACAAATCCAGAATGCCGTGGCATTACAAGCGGCGGAAATGCTAGCTGCGGATTTGGTTTTGAGTGACAATCAGCCGCTTGAACACAAGTGGCACGACAAAGCCGACCAGTTATCCCTACAACAATCTGAAGTCACCACATTCAGTTCGATGGCGCATACCCGTGATCAATTTGTCATGGTCAATGTAAAAGCCATTGATGATGCTTTTCCTTTGCGTGGCGAAATTCGGGTGGCACCACAGGCACAAAAAATTCAGCCAGGAGAGGTTTGGCTCAGTAATCGTGCCATGGATTTATTGCATATCAAAGTCGGGGATAGCGTCAATATTGCTGATGGAACCTTTAAAGTCACGGCTAAGATTGAACATGATTCCAATCAGGAACTGGGCTTTGCCGGTTTTTCACCCACGGTGATTATTTCCCAGGCCGATGTCGCGAAAACCAATGCTATTCAAGTCGGGAGTCGGGTGGAATACCGTTTATTGATGGCAGGAGCGGTACAACAGACCAAACAGTTTGAACAAGATTTTAAGCAGTTGCATGGGTCTGCTCAAAGCAAAATGGACACTGAACAGAGTAGCCTAAAGCTGCGTAATGCCAGCGAAGGCAATACCCGCTTAATGCAACCGATCGCCAATCTAGACACCTTTTTGCAACTGGCCAATATTTTGACTATTTTGCTGTGTGGTATTGCGATTGCCTTAACCAGTCAGCGCTATGTACAACAAAATCAGGATAATATTGCGCTGATGCGCTGTATCGGCGCAACAAAGAATCAAATTCTGAGCGCATATCTGGCTTTATTGGGCGTGGTCTTAATTGCCGCAATGGCGATTGGCAGTCTGGCGGGGGTAGCGCTGGGGTATGGTTTGTTGCAACTGATGCTGCAACTGATTCCACATCTGCAAATTCAGTTTTCTGCATGGGATATGCTGCTGGGACCATTACCGATTGCCATGCTGACCAGTGCCGTGGTGTTACTGGGTTTTATTGTGCCGAGTTTATGGCAATTACTGAATACACCGCCTATTCGGGTAATTCGCCAACAAGAAAAATCTGTGCAGTCCATGCTGTGGATGTTGCTGATGGGCACAGCCAGTTTGGTATTATTTAGTGTAGTGCTGACTGAAAATATAGTGCTTACCGCCTGGGTCATCGGAGCAATTGTTCTGTTGTGTGCGGTGCTCTATATGCTGGTATGGGGCGCTTTAAAGCTAATTAAGAGCTTGAAATGGTCCATTTCCGCTTATGTGCGTGCACCTTATCAAACGGCATTTCAAATTACTGCTTTGGCACTGGGTCTCAGTTTAATTACGGTATTGGCTGTATTGCGAACGGATTTACTTGAGCGCTGGCAACAGCAATTACCTGAAGGTACACCGAATCAGTTTGTTTACGGTTTACCACCGTTTGATATGCCTTTATTCAAAGCCCAGATTGAACAACACGGATGGCCAAGCACGCCGTTATATCCCAATATTCGCGGACGACTGGTGGCGAAGAATGATCAACCTTTTTCGAATGAGTTGCTTAAAAGCAATAACTCTTTACGCCGTGAACTCAATTTAACCCAAACCGCCGAGTATCCTAACGACAATAAAATTGTGCAGGGCACAGCAGCATTGAATCAGGTCGGTGATGTCTCGGTGGAGGTGAAAACAGCCGAAGAATTGGGGATTAAAATTGGAGATCGTTTGACCTTTAGTCTGCCTGAAGGCTTGATTCAAGCCAAAGTGATTAACTTAAGGAGTGTAGAATGGGAAAGCTTTAGTCCGAATTTTTTCTTTATTTTTGCACCTCAAACTATGGATGAAAATGCAGGCAGTTATTTAGGCAGTTTTTATGTGCCTGAACAGGATAAAAAACAATTGGTGCCTGTGATTCAGCAATTTGCCAATACAGTTTTTATTGATGTCAGTCTGATTCTGGATGAAGTCAAACGTCTGGTGAATGTACTGGTGCAAATTATCACTGTGCTGGCACTTCTGGTCAGTGTTTCCGGGATTTTGGTATTGGTGGCCTGTTTGAACCTGTTGATGGATGAACGCAAACGTGAAGTGGCTTTACTGCGCTCATTTGGTAGTTCTAAGCAAAAGTTAAAACAGATGATGACTCTGGAAATCGGTTTTATAGGGTTCATGGCCGGTGTAGTTTCATGCTTGTTTGCAGAAGTGATTAGCGCGATTGCCAGTTATAAAATGAATTTGCAGATTCAGGCACATTGGGAAATCTGGCTCATATTACCGATTTTAATGACAGTGGTTTGTGCCTTGATTGGACGCTATCGCTTAAGTTATCTCTGTGATATTCCACCCTTACAAAGTTTGCGCGAGATGAATCAATAAACAACTCATCTCAACTCAATAATAGCGCTTAACAGGATCATTCATTCACTTTAAAAATGCAGCTGTGCACGCATGGCTGCAAGGATTTGACGCCAAACAGGTTCAAGGATTTGAACCTGTTGCATACAATAATCATAAAATACATAGCAGGTTAATACACCCACACTCAAACCTAGAATAAAGCCTAAATTAGGTTTATGAATGCGTTGTCCAAGATACCAAATAGCAGCCAATACTGCACCCATCAGCATGCCGCCAATATGGGCAGCATTGTTAATGCCGGGCATGGTGAAGCCAATGAACAGGTTTATCCCCATCACCATCACCAAGGTTTTTTTATCTAAAATAAAGCGCTGCTTCGGCAAGATCGGCAATAAAGACAAAACCGTTAATGCACCACCAATCCCCATGACCGCACCTGAAGCACCGGCACTGACGGTTGGAAAAAGTTTGGGATCATTGGTTTGCAGCAGTTCAAAGGTATTTTGAATATCGATAAAACCACTGAGTAAACTTCCCATCAGGCCTGCAAGAATATATAAACCTAAATAATAGAATCGGCCAAAAAGCTGTTCAGCTACACTGCCGAAAATATATAGTGCCCACATATTCAGCATTAAATGAATCAAGCCGAAATGAAAAAACATGCTGCTAAACAGGCGAGTGGGTTCCTCTAAAAAGGTTAAAGGTGCATAATCAGCTCCCCAACGAATAGCATCGACCAGACTGGGGCTGGTAATATTGACTCCGGTCAGCACTTGCCAGAGAAACAAACCGACATTGATGGCAATAAAAAATGCAGTCAGCCACCAAAGGTGAACCTCGGGTTTAGTTCGAATGGGAGGAGGTGAGAGTTCAGCCATGCTATTCTTTTATAATCTTTGCTATATTCAGCTTCAAGCTTAGCACGAAAAAACAGATATTTTGGAGTAACTCACTGACATGAAAGCTTTTATTGTTCGTAGTTTGTTAATACTTGTCAGTTTGGTGCTTTTGGTACAATTTTGGATTTTTGCAAGTCTGGTGTGGTGGCGAACCCATGCGGTTGATACGACCATGATGATGCGTCTGGATTATTGGTCAGAGCCGTCTAAACCGATCAAACATCAATGGCGTGATTATGATCAAATCAGTGATTACTTGAAACATGCGGTAGTTGCAGCCGAAGATGGTAAATTTTTGCAACATCATGGTTTTGATTGGGCAGGTATGCAATTTGCCTTGGAGCGCAATAAAGACAAAGGCAAAGTCGTGGCGGGTGGTTCAACCATTTCCCAGCAATTGGCGAAGAATCTATTCTTATATAACAAGCGTTCATTTCTGCGTAAAGGTCAAGAAGCAGTAGCGACTTGGATGATGGAACGGGTTTGGACAAAAGAACGCATTTTGGAAGTCTATTTAAACTCGGTTGAATTTGGCGATAATATTTACGGGGTAGAAGCGGCAACCCAGCATTATTTTGGCAAAAGTGCGAAAAGTTTAACGCGTGATCAAGCCGCTTTTTTAGCCGCCATTTTACCTAATCCAAAATATTACCAAGACCACCGTGATGACCGGAAACTGCAATACCGTAAACGTATGATTCAAAAATATATGCGTTATAGCAATATTCCTTAAATATGCACTGTAATAAAAAGCCCAAATTTTTGGGCTTTTTTTATGAAATTGTCATAATTTTGAAGCATACTTGAGAGGATAAGGATCACTTTCGAAGAATCATAGGTTAGGTATGAATACTGCAGCAGTCCCATCTCCTACACAAACAGAATATGCATATAACGATCGTTATATAAATCGTGAACTTTCTATTCTAGATTTCCATCTTCGTGTATTAGAACAGGCGGTTGACCCACTGCATCCTTTACTTGATCGCATGAATTTCTTGCTGATTTTCTCGCGTAATCTGGATGAGTTTTTTGAAATCCGATTCGCTGGATTGATGGAACAGCTCGATTTGGGCAATGAAAGTCACAGTCCGGATGGGTTAACCCCAAAGCAAGTGTTAGAGATTATTTCTAAAACTGCGCATGCAGCGATTGACCGTCAGTATCGTATTTTAAATGAAGAAATTCTGCCAAAGCTGCGTGAAGAAGATATCTGTTTTTTACGTCGTGGTGAACTTACCCCGGCTCAATCTGCCTGGGTTAAAAAGTATTTCCAAGAGCAAGTCGCTCCAGTACTGACGCCGATCAGTCTAGATCCGGCTCATCCATTTCCGCGTCTAGTCAACAAAAGTTTAAACTTTATTGTGACCCTGGAAGGGAAAGATGCTTTTGGTCGTCAAATTGATTTGGCTGTTGTACCTGCACCGCGCTCATTGCCACGTGTGGTACGTTTACCGGATGAACTCACTGATGGCAAAGAACATCATGTCATGCTATCCGCGATTATTCATGAGCATGTGTCTGATTTATTCCCCGGCATGACCGCTACAGGTTGCTATCAATTCCGTGTCACACGTAATGCAGATCTGGCTTTAAATGAAGATGTCGAAGACTTGGCCAAAGCCCTAAAAGGGGAATTGAACTCACGCCGTTTTGGTCGTGCAGTACGCTTAGAAGTCACACATAATTGTCCTGAACATATTTATAATTATTTACTGGATGAATTTGATCTGGAAAAAGATCAACTTTATAAGGTTGATGGCCCAGTGAATCTGGCCCGTTTATTGTCGAATTTTAAACGTCCACATTTACGTTATGACTCACATACGCCTATTATTCCAAAAGTTTTAAAGAAGTCTGAAAATATTTTTTCAGCCATGCAGAAGCAGGATATTTTATTACATCATCCATTTGAATCATTTGCACCTGTGATCAATTTGTTACGCGAGGCAGCACGTGATCCTCAAGTACTTGCGATCAAGCAAACCTTGTACCGCAGTGGGCCAGATTCTGAAATTGTTCAGGTACTTGCAGAAGCCGCGCGGAATGGGAAAGAAGTCACGGCGGTAATTGAATTACGTGCGCGTTTTGATGAAGAATCAAATATTGAAGTTGCAAATGTACTGCAAGAAGCCGGTGCCGTAGTGGTGTACGGTATTGTGGGCTACAAAACCCATGCCAAAATGATTCTGGTGGTTCGCCGTGAAAATAACAAGCTGGTACGTTATGTACATTTAGGTACGGGTAACTATCATGCAGGAAATGCGCGAATTTATACTGACTACGGCTTGCTGACCACAGATAAAGAATTGTGTGAAGATGTACATCGCATTTTCCAGGAGCTCACGGGTATGGGCAAAATGGCAAAGTTGAAGAAACTGCTCCATGCACCTTTTACCTTACACGCTCAACTGATCAATTTTATTGATGAAGAAATTGCCAATGCCAAAGCAGGCAAACCGGCGCAAATTATTGTCAAGGTGAATGCACTCACTGAAATGCAGCTGATCAATAAACTGTACGAAGCTTCTCAAGCGGGTGTGAAAATTGATTTAATCATTCGTTCAATTTGCTGTTTACGTCCGGGTTTACCCGGGCTTTCAGAAAATATTCGTGTACGTTCAATTGTTGGGCGTTTCCTGGAACATACCCGGGTTTACTATTTTGGTAATAATGGTAATGCACGAATTTATTGTTCAAGTGCCGACTGGATGGATCGTAATTTGTTTAACCGTGTTGAAGCCTGCTTTCCCATTGAAGACCCCGCACTGAAAAAACGTATTTACCAGCAAGGTTTACTGACGTATTTAAAAGATAATCAGCAAGCATGGTTGTTACAAGCAGATGGAACCTGGTTGCGCGCTACAGTCGCAGAAGGTCAGTTACCGCATAATGCACAAAGAATATTGTTAGATGCGATTAAATAATTCATTCTAGTATCGACATATAAAAAGGAGTCTTTGGACTCCTTTTTTATACAATGGATTTTATTGAAAATGAAAAAATCTAATTTTCTAAGCAGGCAATTTTTCGATAAGTGTTCTTGATATTGCCTTCAATTTTATACAGAGAGCTTGAAGTCTGCTCTGCAACTTGTTGCGGATTCAGACCTTCGGATATTAAATTTAAAATTTCATATTCAGTTGCGGTTAACTTAATGAGCTTGTTAGTGTGAGTTAAAGATATTGTTGTATGCGATTGAACTTGATACGCCAGAATATATTGCGCTAAAATATGATGCATCGGTGCACCACCACGCAGCATGATTTTAATATTATTTAAGATTTCTGCTTGAGTATATTCATGAAAAATATAACCTTGTGCACCTGCCTGAATGGCTTCAAAAAGTAAAGCAGTCTGCTGTTGTGCCAAGCTCACCATGAGTTTGCTATCTGGATGAATTTCTTTAATTTTTTTGATAAATGTAATTGTTTCTGTTTGGTCTAGAGATAAATTGATTAAGATCAGGTTGGGTAAATAGTGTTGTAATAATTGTTCAGCTTCAGCAAGATGGTCGGTACTCAGTATTAGCTCAGCAGGATAACCTAAGCCAGCCAGAATACTTTTTAATACCTGATTAAAAGCTGGCTGATTCTCTATCAACAGGATAGGAACAGGTAACATCAGTTCACCCACTAGGCTAT